>JAZRJH010000228.1:0-10929 GCA_045645685.1 Acutalibacteraceae bacterium | reverse complement strand
GCTTCGGGGAATATTTCAACGCTTCGTTTAAGGATACCATGCATATGAGCAATTGCAGTTCCGTAATTGGTCATGGGAATGTTGCAATCCGCCGCAAATCCCGTTCTTGACTGCATTTCACGGGCATTGAGCATACATCCGCCGCAATGAACAATAAGCGCATATTTTGAAATATCTTCAGGGAAATCTCCGCCCGACGTGAATTCAAAATTTATATTTTTCTTTGTATGATTTTTTATCCAGTTCGGCATTTTAACCGTGCCGATATCATTGCACTGTCTGTGATGAGTGCAGCCTTCGGAAATAAGAACAACATCTCCGTCATTGAGTTTATCGAGCGTTGCCGCACCCCTTACAGCTGCAGTCAGATCACCTTTATATCTTGCAAAAAGAATTGAAAACGAAGTAAGTTTTATATCTCGAGGAGTTATCTGTGAAACCTTGCCGAAAGCCTGTGAATCGGTAATAACAAGTTCAGGTTTTCTGCCGAGAGATTCAAGAGTCTGCGAAAGTTCGGTATCACGGCATACAACAACCGACACACCGTTTTCAATCAATTCTCTGATAACCTGCTGCTGCGGAAGAATCAATCTGCCCTTGGGCGCAGACTCATCAATCGGAATAACAAGCACAACGAAACCGCCGTTTTCAACAAGATCAGCAACGATTTTTTTATTGTTTTCTTTTGATTTTACAAGCGATGCAATCTTATCCTTGAGCAGATTGATGTTATCACCGTTTACAGCACTCACATAAATTTCATTTTCTTTATTTTCAGGAATACTTTCAAGCAAATCAGCCTTATTCCTGACGATGATATAAGGAATATTCTTGGTTTTAAAAAGCGAAATAAGTTCTTCGTCAAGCGGCTGAATATCCTTGAGAGCATCAACAACAAGCACGGCAATATCCGTTATGTTAAGACTCTGTTTTGCGCGTTTAACACGCATTTCACCAAGTTCGCCTTCATCATCAACGCCGGGTGTATCAATAATCACAACAGGGCCGAGAGGAAGAAGTTCCATTGCTTTTTTTACAGGGTCTGTTGTAGTACCTTTGACATCGGAAACAAGGGAAAGATTCTGCCCCGTTACGGCATTGACAACGCTTGATTTACCAGCATTTCTCAAGCCGAAAAAACCGATATGAAGTCTTTCGGCAGAAGGTATGTTATTAAGACTCATAATATCACCTTAAAATCTGAAGTCACGGCGGTTTGAATTCTTGATATCTTCAATATTCTGCGCCGCAATTTTTCTGACCTTTTCACCCGGAATCTTTTTGAGTTCATTTTCAATCATTTCAAAACCGATTTTCTTGGTGAGCGGACTTGCATAGTCAACAAGATATTCGGTCAGGGTCATAAGAGCATTGGGATGGCAGCAGTTAAGAATCTGTCCGTTTTTGCAAAGAGCCATGAATCTGTCGCCCGTTCTTCCTTCACGGTAACAAGCGGTGCAGAACGAAGGAATATGCTTGAGTTCCATAAGCCAGCGAACAACTTCATCAAGAGTTCTTTGGTCAGAAACATCAAACTGCTCCGAATCATGGGGTCTTTCTTCTTCTGTGTAACCGCCGACGGAAGTTCTTGATGCACCGCTTATCTGCGAAATGCCGAGATTGAGCGCTCTGCCTCTGACAGCTTCCGATTCACGGGTGGAAATAATCATGCCTGTGTAAGGAACAGAAATTCTGATGCAGGCAATGAGCTTTTCAAAAAGTTCATCGGAAATACCGTTATCAAATGTGTCGGGGTCAATATCATCGGCTTTCTTGAGTCTGGGAACGCTGATTGTGTGCGGACCGACACCGTGAACAGCTTCAAGATGTTCGGCGTGCATAAGAAGACCGACAAATTCATATTTATAAAGCTCAAGACCGAAAAGAACACCAAGACCGACATCATCAATTCCGCCTTCCATAGCTCTGTCCATTGCTTCGGTATGATAATCATAATCATGCTTCGGACCTGTAGGATGAAGTTTAAGATAGCTTTCTTTATGATAGGTTTCCTGAAAAAGAATATAAGTACCGATTCCTGCATCCTTGAGCTTGCGGTAATTTTCAACGGTTGTTGCCGCGATATTGACATTAACACGGCGGATTGCACCGTTCTTATGGTTAATCGAATAAATAGTTTTTATGCTCTCGAGAATATATTCAAGAGGATTATTGACGGGGTCCTCACCTGCTTCAATCGCAAGACGTTTATGACCCATATCCTGAAGAGCAATAACTTCTTTTCTGATTTCTTCCTGAGTCAGCTTTTTGCGTGCAATGTGTTTATTCTTGAGATGATAAGGGCAATAAACACAACCGTTGACACAGTAGTTTGAAAGATAAAGCGGAGCAAACATAACGATTCTGTTACCGTAGAAACGAAGCTTGATTTCTTCGGCGAGTTTATACATCTGCTCAACCTTTTCAGGTATATCGCAGGCAAGAAGAACAGCTGCTTCTCTGTGAGTAAGACCGCTGCAGACAGTACCTTCCGCAGTTGTTCTGGGACGGGCTTTTTCAAGAATGCTGTCGATAAGTTCAATGTTATTCTTGTTCTGCTCCGCATATTCGATAGTAGCAAGAATTTCTTCGTTATTGATGAATTCTTCAGCTTTTAATGATTTGGGATTGTAGATTGCCATAATATCATTCCTTAAATTTTATTTTTATAGTCACCACGGTCAGTAACAATTCTGTAACCGATGGAGTTCATTTTTTCTTCGAGAAGAGCCTTCCCCTGAGCAGATTCCGCACCGACGGAAAGTTTATTGTTATAAAGCGAATACTTGCTTCTTGTATCAAGCGGAGAAAGATTCGGCATAACAACATTCGCACCTGCAAGAATTCCCTTTTCTCTGCCGACGGGGTCGATGCTTCCGAGAGCGGTTGTTGCAGGCAGAAGAATTGACGGAGAAATAATCCTGATTATCGAAAGAAGATAACAGGTAAGTTCAACCGTGCCTGCGGGATAATTTGCAAAAATTGTGTCCTTATGCGGAATAAACGGCCCTATTCCACACATCTCAGGCTTGAATTCTTCAATGAATTTAAGGTCTTTTGCAAGACATTCACTCGTCTGAAACGGAGAGCCGACCATGAATCCGCACCCCGTCTGAAAACCGATTTTCTTAAGATTTTCAAGGCATTTCATTCGGTTTTCAAATGATAAATAAGTCGGATGGAGTTTTTCATAATGCTCATTATCGGCTGTTTCGTGGCGGAGAAGATATCTGTCCGCTCCTGCATCAAAAAGCATCTGATAGCTCTCATAACTTCGTTCTCCGAGCGAAAGAGTTATTGCACAGTCCGGGAATTTTGTTTTGATTTCAGAAATGATATCACACATGATATCATCCGAATAAAAAGCGTCTTCACCGCCCTGCATAACAAAAGTCCTGAACCCGAGAGAATATCCGTTTTCGCAGCATGAAAGTATCTGCTCTTTGGTGAGTCTGAATCTATCGCAGTTTCTGTTTCCGCCACGGATTCCGCAATAATGGCAGTCATTTTTGCAGATGTTGCTTATTTCGATAAGCCCTCTGATATAGACATCATTTCCATAAATTTCTTTTCGGATTTCAACGGCTTTTCGTGACAAAAGAGATGCATATTCATCATTTCTGTTATCAATAAGAAACTTATATTCTTCAACAGAAAGGCTTCGGTTATTTATTAATTTTTCAATCAGATTAATCATTATAAATTTTATTTGAATAAGCCGCTTTAACGCTTATTCCGTCAATATTTCCTATTTTGCCCGTCATGGTTGAAATAACATCCTGTGGCGCATCAACCGCAAGACTGACAATGCTGATGTTTCTTTCTCTGTAAGGCAAGCCCATTCTGCCAACGATAAATTCGCTGTATTCATGAAGAAAAGAATTGAGCTTTTCAACAGAATCTTTATTTTCAATGATAATACCGATAACGGCAATTCTTTTTTCCATTTTAACCACTCCGAAATAAAAATAACCGCACCCGAAGGCGCAGTTATACCATAATTAATCATTATAATATTATCTTGCACCTTTCAATCGGAAGGAATGAACCTTTCCTTGTGTCAGGATACAATAATTATATATAATTTATCGTCTTTTGTCAATAAATGATGTTGACCTTATCAAAGAAAAGTGATAGACTATCGATTTGGAAGAAGGCGATAAAATGAACGAAACGCTCAAAATTGATAATAAAAAAGAAAACAAAATAATTTTCATATGTTGGCTTGCATACACAGCCGCTTACATCGGCAGACTGAATTTCAACGCTTCGATTGTTGCAATCATATCCGACCTTGGAGTTACAAAACCCGAAGCAGGACTTGTAAGTTCTTTCTTTTTCTTTGCATACGGTGCAGGTCAGCTTGTGAACGGTATACTTTCAAAGAGATACAATGCTAAAATCATGATTTTTCTTTCGCTGGTTTTTTCAGCGGTATTCAACCTGCTCATGCCCATATGCAACGATATTTCAATCATGAAATTCATCTGGATGGGCAACGGCGTTGTTCAATCCGTTTTATGGAGCACACTCATCAAAACATTATCCGACCATCTTTCGGACAAAAAACTGCCCAAAGCCATTCTTGCAATGAGCACAACCGTTGCAATCGGAACATTCCTTGCATACGGAATTTCATCCGTTTCTGTAAAAAACGGAAGCTGGCAGGTTGTTTTCTATGTTGCTGCCATTCTTGTTTTTATCAGCGCATTCATCTGGCTTTTCCTTTACGGACCTTCAAAGAAACCGTCTGCAGTTGTTGCAGAAGAAAAAAACAAGGTCAGAATGGGAAAACTTATTGTTCTTTCACTTTCAATTGCCGCATTTGCAGGCGTTGCCAACGGATTTATCAAAGACGGAATTACAACATGGGTGCCTTCCGTTCTTTATGAAGAATTCGGAGTTTCGCAGTCATTTTCTATTCTTCTCACCCTTTGCCTTCCCCTTGTTTCAACAATGGGTGCGGCAATTGCAAAGAAGGTTCACGAAAAGATTTCTTCCCATGCCGCAATGAATATGATTTTCTATTTTATTGCCGCTCTTCTTTGCGCAGGAATCCTGATTTCACTCAGATTGCAGAGCATTGTTGCAATCATGCTTTGCTTTGTAGGCGTTGCCTGCGGAATGGCAATGATAAACAATGTTATCACAAGTATGTTTGCTCTTGACCACAGAAAACTTCTCAATGCAGGATTTGCGGCAGGACTTCTCAACACATTCTGTTATGTAGGAAGCACGGCAACATCCTACTCTCTCGGCGCAGTTTCGGAATCATTCGGATGGAATGCTGTTTTCATTATCATGCTTGGCGTTTGTGCAGTTGCAAGTGCAATATGCTGCATAGGATATTTTAATGAAAAAAGAATGAACAAGGGTTAAAATTCAATTCTGTCATTGGGTTTAAGGCTGAATTCCACCGATGATTGCGGAAACAATTCCTTATTTGTTACGGAGAAAAAAAGTCCGTTTTCATCAGCATTTGCGCAATAAAGATACCATTGATTTTCAAAGTAATTTATCCCCTGCTTTATCTTTCCGTTTTCGGTCAGATTCATTATTATTTCATCGGTATTTTCGTTCGGTGAATAAACCGAAATAATATCTCTGACATATAAAACAAAATCTTCGGCTTTTTCTGTCTTGATGCAGGAAAAGCTGATTTTTTTTATATTTCCATTGTCATTTTCCAGAAACTCAAACAAAAAATCAGTTCCGTTTTTGCTTGTCACAAAACAAAACGATGCAGATTCATCGGTGAGAATTTCAGGATTTTCAATAATCAGAAAATCATTGACTTCTGATAATCTGTCCATAAATATTTTCGCATTCATTGTTTTCTGAACCGAACAACCCGAAAGAGTGATAAGGATAATCAATAAAAAAACAAACTTTTTCATGGTCAATATTTCTTCTTAACTTTGAGATTAACTGCCGAAATTCCGCCGATTGCACCGAAGGCAATCAAAACACCCATCAGTATAAAAATTCCTGTTCCGATATTGTTTTCATTAATAAAAAATATTGCGGCTGAACAAATCAGAGCCTGACCGAAGCCTGATAAAGCTCCCGTTACCGCACCGTTTTTTCTGACAGGTCTGACTGAAAAAAATCCGCCGATAAAAGAAGATATCGCTGCGCAAAAAAGTCCGAGCGGCATATACATGGATTGAGAAAAAATATCTGATTTTAAAACAAGAATCGAGAAAAGAGAAATCAGAACAAAAAATATAACACTTCCGATTACCGAAAAAACGACAGTTCTTTTTATTCCTGACGAACTTTTCTCATTCCCCGAGCGTGTGTTTTTATTTGACGGCATAAAAAAACTCCCCTCATATTACTGCTAAATAATATGAGAGAAGTTATGTTTTTATTCAGATTAAGAATCGAAAGTATCGTCCTTTTTCTTGGACTTCTTTCTGTTCTTCTTGCTGTTTTCAGCAGCTTCTTCCATCTTCTTCTGCTTTTCAGCTTCTGCTGCTTCTTTTGCAGCCTGTCTTTCAGCTTCGAGCTTTTCGTTAGCTGTGTTATTCTGTGAAACAGCCCAACGGGTGATCTTCATCTTGTTTCTGTCAGCACCTGTTTCGATAATGAGAGAATCTTCTTTAACTGTAACAACACGGCCCATAATACCGCCGATGGTTGTGATTTCATCGCCAACCTGAATGTTGTCACGCATATTCTGCTCTTCCTTCTGCTTTTTCTTCTGGGGTCTGATCATAACGAAATACATAACGCCGAAAAGAGCAGCCATCATTATAACCATTGACATGGGATTCTGCTGACCGCCTGCAGCAGCACCTGCTGAACCTGCGGGCATGCCTGCCATAAGTGAAATAAAGTTCATTGGTATAACCTCCAAAACATAATGCACATATTATACATTAAACATAATAAATATGCAACAATAAAATTAATTTTTTTGAAATTAAATTCTTGTATCAAGCAAATCAACATATTTTGCTCTGTATTCTTCGAATGTTCCGTTATCGATAGCGTCACGGATTTCCTGCATGAGCATATTATAAAAATGCAGGTTATGAATAACACAAAGACGCATTGCAAGCATTTCTTTTGCTTTGAAAAGATGTCTTATATATGACCTTGAGAAGCTCTTGCAAGCAGGGCAATTGCACTCGGGGTCAATGGGAAGAGAATCTTTTTCGTACTTCTTATTGTTGAGATTTATAATACCTTTTTTTGTGAAAAGATGTCCGTGACGGGCGTTTCTGCTTGGCATAACACAGTCAAAAAGGTCAACGCCTCTGTAAACCGCTTCGATAATATTTCCAGGTGTACCGACACCCATAAGATAGCGGATTTTATCGGCAGGCATATGGGGTTCAACCGCTGAAATTATGCGGTACATATCCTCTTTCGGTTCACCGACGGCAAGACCGCCGATTGCATAGCCGTCAAGGTCGAGCTTTGCGATTTCCTTCATATGTTCAACACGGAGATCATCAAATGTGCATCCCTGATTTATGCCGAAAAGAAGCTGATTCTTGTTGATTGTATCAGGCAAAGAATTGAGTCTTTTCATCTCTTCTTTGCAACGGATAAGCCAGCGTGTTGTTCTTTCGCATGACTGCTTTGAATATTCATATTTTGCAGGATTTTCAACGCATTCATCGAACGCCATCGCAATTGTTGAGCCGAGATTGGACTGAATTCTCATGCTTTCTTCGGGACCCATAAAGATGTGCTTTCCGTCAACATGAGACTGGAAATAAACGCCTTCTTCCTGAATTTTACGAAGCGATGCAAGAGAAAAAACCTGAAATCCGCCGCTGTCGGTAAGAATCGGACCTTCCCATGCAGTAAACTTATGAAGACCTCCCATTTCACGAACAAGATCGTCACCGGGTCTTACATGAAGATGATATGTGTTTGAAAGCATAACCTGGCATCCGATTTCTTTCAGGTCGTTTGCGGAAAGTGCACCTTTGATTGCGCCGCAGGTTGCAACATTCATAAAAGCAGGTGTCTGAACTGTTCCGTGAACGGTAACAAATTCACCCCTGCGGGCATTGCCGTCTTTTTTAATCAATTTATACATAGACTATTCTCCGTAAATCAGCATACTGTCGCCGAGTGAGAAAAATCTGTATTTTTCCTTAACCGCAACATTATATGCATTCATTGTGTTTTCGTATCCGCAGAATGCACTCACAAGCATAATGAGAGTGCTTTCGGGCAAATGGAAATTTGTTATAAGGCAATCAATACATTTGAACTCATATCCGGGAAAGATAAAAATATCAGTCCAGCCGTCATCTTCTTTAATTTCACCATGGAAAGTTGCAACGGATTCAAGGGTTCTGCAGCAGGTTGTTCCCACAGCAAAAACTCTTCCGCCGTTTTTCTTTGTTCTGTTAATCAATTCAGCAGTTTCCGAAGGAAGATGATAATGTTCGGAATGCATATGATGATCTTTGATATCATCCGCTTTAACGGGTCTGAAAGTACCGAGACCGACATGAAGAGTGACATAGCCGATTTCAACGCCCTTATCCTTGATTTTCTTCATTAGTTCGGGCGTGAAATGAAGACCTGCGGTCGGGGCGGCAGCACTGCCTTCTTCCTTGGCATAAACGGTCTGATATCTGTTCTTATCCTCAAGTTTTTCGGTTATGTAATGGGGCAACGGCATTTCGCCGACCTTATCAATAACTTCAAAGAAATTGCCTTCAAATCCGAATTTTGCAATACGGTTTCCGTCAGGCAGAACTTCAATTATTTCAGCAGTGAGTATTCCGTCACCGAATGTGAATTTATGACCGACTCTCGCCTTTTTACCGGGACCCGTGATAACTTCCCAGGTGTCATAACTCTTCTGATTCAGGAGCAGAAATTCTACGAGTGAACCCGTGTCTGTTCTCTGACCGTACATTCTTGCGGGAAGAACTTTTGTGTTATTCAGAATAAGGCAATCACCGGGTCTGAACCAATCAATAACATCTCTGAAATTGCGGTGAACAATCTCTCCGCTTTTTTTGTCCATTGCAAGCAAACGGGAACTGTCACGAGGCTCGAGCGGAGTCTGCGCAATAAGTTCCTGCGGCAAATCATAATAAAAATCGCTTCTTTTCATTAAAAATCCTCAAATTATACTCAATTTTTCCAATTTATTCTTAAAATTTCCAATATATTTGTACAAATAACTATGTTGACTTCATACTATATCTTGTGTTATTATCATAATATTATAATAAGTTTTTGTCAAGGCACATTATGACTAAAAATTTACACAGTTATTTTCTGAAATGAGGTTAAAGTTATGAAGAATTACAAAGTAGGTATCGTTGGCGCAACAGGTATGGTTGGTCAGCGTTTTGCAACCCTTCTTGAAAATCATCCCTGGTTTGAAGTTGCCGTTCTTGCAGCAAGCCCCCGTTCAGCAGGCAAAACATACAAAGAAGCTGTTGGTGCAAAATGGTGCATGGCAACAGATATCCCTGCAAAGATGGCTGATATGATTGTTATGGATGCAACCGCAGATATCGAAAAGATTGCTGCATCCGTTGATTTCATCTTCTGCGCAGTTGATATGAAGAAAGACGAAATCAAGGCACTTGAAGAAGCATACGCAAAAGCTGAATGCCCCGTTGTTTCAAACAACAGCGCACACAGAATGACTCCCGACGTTCCAATGATTGTTCCCGAGCTCAACACAAACCATGCAGAAATCATCAATTCACAGAGAAAGCGTCTCGGCACAAAGAGAGGCTTCATCTCCGTTAAATCAAACTGCTCACTTCAGAGCTATGTTCCCGCTCTTTATCCTCTCAACAAGTTCGGCGTTAAGGATGTTCTCGTTTGCACATATCAGGCAATTTCAGGCGCGGGCAAAACCTTCGACACATGGCCTGAAATGGTAGATAACGTTATCCCCTACATCGGCGGCGAAGAAGAAAAATCAGAAAAAGAACCTCTTAAGATCTGGGGTAAAATCGAAGGCGACGAAATCGTTCCCGCAACATCACCCAACTTCACAGCACAGTGCCTTCGTGTTCCCGCATCAGACGGTCACATGGCTGCAGTTTTCGTTAGATTCGAAAATAAGCCTTCAATCGAAGAAATGAAAGAAATCTGGAAGAACTTCAAGGGTTATCCTCAGGAAGCAGAACTTCCCAGCGCACCCAAGCAGTTCCTTAACTATTTTGAAGAAGACAACATGCCGCAGACAAAACTTCAGAGAAACCTTGAAAACGGCATGGCAGTTTCAATCGGCAGACTCAGAGAAGATACACAGTTTGACTACAAATTCGTTTGTCTTTCACACAACACACTCAGAGGAGCAGCGGGCGGTGCGGTTCTTATGGCTGAACAGCTTTGCGCTCAGGGTTATATTGATGCAAAGTTTTAATTTTTGAAAGGAGTCACCCATGAAAAAGACTGTTTTCACCGGAGCAGGCGTTGCAATTGTCACTCCGTTCACAGAAGATAACAAAGTTAATTACAATAAACTTGCAGAACTTCTTGAATTCCAGATTGCAAACAAAACAGATGCCATCATCATCTGCGGAACAACAGGCGAAGGTTCAACCCTTGACCACGAAGAACATTCCGAAGCAATCAAATTCACAGTAGATGTTGTAAACAAGAGAATCCCTGTTATTGCAGGCACAGGCAGCAACGACACAAACTATGCCGTAAAGCTTTCAAATGAAGCTGAAAAGGCAGGCGTTGACGCTCTTCTTTCTGTTACACCCTACTACAACAAAACTTCTCAGAGAGGTCTTGTTCAGCATTTCAACTATATTGCAGACAGAGTAAGCGTTCCTATTATTCTTTATAATGTTCCCTCAAGAACAGGTGTTAACATTCTTCCCGAAACCTATCTTGAACTTTCAAAGCACGACAGAATCGTAGGCACAAAAGAAGCAAACGGCGATATTTCATCAGTCGCAAGAACAATCGCTCTTT
>JAZRJH010000227.1:0-12450 GCA_045645685.1 Acutalibacteraceae bacterium | reverse complement strand
TTAGCATATAGTTTTAAGATTGTCAATATGTAAGCCAAAAATAATTGCACAATTTTTCTTCCGTATTTTAAAATAATTATTGTAATTTTCATAATATAAGGTTATAATTATTCAAAATCGACATTAACACCCGAAAGGATGACATTATGCTTGCAGAAAGACAAGTCGAACGTATGCTGTCAAAGCTCAGAAGATTCGAGAGCTTCCTTGACCCCATGCTGTTCAAAAAAGTTATAAAGATAGACAAAGTTCGTGCATTCGAAACTCAGGAAAGATTTTATGAAATTCCCGATGATTCACTTTTCACCCCCGTTGAAAGCGGTTGGATCTGGGGCGCAGAAGAATCGTTCTGCTGGATAAAGGCGGAATTCACCGTTCCCGAAGACCTTGAAGGCGAAAATCTTTTTGTTATGCCTCACACAGAAGGATACGAAACTCTTTTGTGGGTGAACGGTAAGCCTTTCGGCACATTTGCAACAAAGATTGTTTTCACAGGCCACGGAAACCACTACTGCGATCTTCTTAAGATGAACGTCAAAGCAGGCGAAAAAATCGAAATTGCTCTTGAAGTTTATGCAGGCCACACACACTTCGGAAACCATCCCATGCAGACAAACTGCCTTCTCAAAGAATACAGATATCATTTTGACGGACTCGATATCTGCGTGAAGGATTCTCTCATTCAGGATTTCTATTTCGACCTGAGAGTTATCAACGAGCTTGTTGAAACTCTCCCCGATTCTTCATTCAGAAAGGGCGACATCATCAACGCTCTTTATGAAGTTCACAAGAGAGTTTATTATTCATACGAAGATGTTGATGACGAAACTTTCAGAGAAGCTCTCAGATCGGCTTCTCCTTTCCTTAAAGAAGTTCTCGCTGTCAAAAACGGCCCTGAAGCCGCAAAAGTCGGTATCATCGGTCATTCACATATGGACACAGCATGGCTCTGGAAATCAACAGAAACAATCAAAAAATGTGCAAGAACATTCTCGAATCAGCTTTCACTCATGGAGCAGTATCCCGAGCATCTCTTCCTTCAGAGTTCAGCCTGCCATTCCGACATGATTCTTGAGCACTACCCCGAACTTTTCGAAAGAATCAAAGAAAAGGTGCATGAAGGCAGATACGAGCCCAACGGCGGTGTATGGGTTGAATGCGACTGCAACATAACATCAGGCGAATCAATGATAAGACAGTTCCTCTGGGGTCAGAGATTCACAAGAAAGCACTTCAACTACACTTCAAACTGCTTCTGGCTTCCTGACACATTCGGCTACAGCGCTGCAATCCCCCAGATTATGAAAGGATGCAAGGTTGACTATTTCCTTACAACAAAAATTGACTGGAACGACGGAAACCACTTCCCCTATGACACATTCTATTGGCAGGGAATCGACGGCACAAAAGTTTTCACACACTTCAACACAACTGCCGCATGGCCTTCACCCCGTTGTTTTGAAGAAAAAGTAACAGGCGATGTGAAGACCAATCTTTCAATCAACGAACGCAACGTAACAAGAATGCGTTACGATGCTTTCGGTCACGGTGACGGCGGCGGCGGCCCCCAGTATGAACAGATTGAAATTGCAAGAAGAATCAAGGACCTTAACGGCTGTGCAAAGGCCGAATATATGAGAGTCGGCGATTTTATGCAGGAGCTCGAATCAGAAGCAAAGAATCCCAACATATACAAGGGCGAACTTTATCTTGAACTTCACAGAGGTACGCTCACAAATCAGCACAACATAAAACACAACAACAGAAAGGGCGAGTTTGCACTTCGCGACCTGGAATTCCTTACAGTAAGCAACGCTGTTAAGAACGGCGAAGTTGCGAGCGACAAAAAAATTCATCCCCTTTATAAAGATCTTCTTCTCAATCAGTTCCACGATATTCTTCCCGGCACCTGCATCAATTCCGCTCATAAGCTCGCACTTGAGCAGACGAACAGAGTTCTTGAAACTGCACACACACTTATCAAGGAAGCCGTTGCAGGTGAAGGCGAATGTGTAACAATCACAAACACACTTTCATTTGACAGATGCGACCCCATCTTCTTTGAATGCGAAGAAGGATACATCGCAGACCTTAATTGCAAGCAGCAGACATACAAAAACCTTGACGGCAAGAACATTCTTATCATCAGCGGTCTTACCGTCCCTGCATTCTCAAGCATGAAAATCAATCTTATCAAGGGAAATGCGGATTCAAAGAGCGATATCACCGTTTCGGAAAACAGCGTTTCAACTCCGTTTGCAGATATTAAGTTCGACGAAAAAGGTTATATCGAATCATTTGTTGACAAGCGTGCAAACAGAGAAATCAGAGGCGAAGGCTATTCTCTCAACACATTCATCACCGCTGAAGACCTTCCCACCATGTATGACAACTGGGATGTTGACGCTGACCTTGAATGCAAATTTGCAGACAACTCCGCTCTTATCAGCAGAGAAATCATTTCTCACGGCGCTGTTGCGGTTGTTATCAGAAGCACATACAAGGTAACCTCAAAATCAACAGTTACTCAGGATGCATTCTATTTTGCCGACACATCGGAAATCAGATTTGATACCGTTATGGATTGGCAGGATAATCACCGTTTCCTTAAAACCGCATTTGACACCGCTGTTCACAACGATTTTGCACGATTTGAAATCCAGTACGGAAGCATAATGCGACCCACAACAAGAAACAACTCCGTTGAAAAGGCAAAGTTCGAAGTTGTGAATCACAAATACACCGACCTTTCCGAAACACGCTATGGCGTTTCAATGCTCAACGACAGCAAATACGGTATCAGCGTTGAAGGCGGAAACCTTCGTCTTTCACTCCACAAGGGCGGAAACAGACCCGACATTGAAGGCGACAAAGGTATTCACAAAACAGTTTATTCATTCCTTCCCCACGATTGCGGATTCAGCTCCGAAGCAGTTGTTAAGCCTGCATATGAACTGAATGTTCCCGTTATTGCAAGCAAGGGTGACTTTGAAGCGATTGCACTTGTTGTTCCCGAAAACGACAACATTATCGTTGAAGCAATAAAGCCCTGCGAAGATAACGAAAAGGCTTTCATCGCAAGACTTTATGAAACAGAAGGCACTCAGACCAACTGTACCGTTAAGTTCTTCGAAGGCGCAAAGAAGATTGAAGTCACAGACATGCTCGAAGTTGTTGAAGAAGAACTTTCAGGCAATGTGCTTTCATTCAGACCTTTTGAAATCAAAACACTCAAAATTTCATATTAAAGCAAAAACACGGTCTGTTCCGAATGAAACAGACCGTGAGTTTTTATATAGCATCATTTATTCTCGCAGATGATATGGAAATATTGTTTTATATGTGATATAATCATTAAAAACAAACGAATCAAGGTGATTTTATGTACAGCACCGTTCTCTTTGACCTTGACGGCACTCTCACAGACCCCGGTCAGGGAATAACAAATTCCGTTGCCTATGCTCTGAAAAAGTTCGGAATTGAAGTTGAAGACCGAAAAGAGCTTTATAAATTCATCGGTCCTCCCCTTTATGAATCGTTTATGAAACACTACGGATTCACTCTTGAAAAAGCCGAAACGGCTGTTTCATATTTCCGTGAATATTTCCGTGATACGGGAATATTTGAAAACGAAGTCTATAACGGAATTCCTGAGTTATTGGAAGGAATCAGGAAATCGGGCAGAAAAATTATTCTTGCAACATCAAAACCCGAAGAATTTGCCAAAAGAATTCTTTCTCATTTCGGTCTCGACAAATATTTTGATTTTGTTGCAGGAGCAACTATGGATTCTTCAAGGGTTGAAAAATCCGATGTTATCGCATATGCGCTCAAAGAAAGCGGTTGCACGGGCAAAAATGCGGTTATGATTGGCGACAGACTGCACGATATCCACGGCGCAAAAGAAAACGGGCTTGATTCAATCGGCGTTCTTTTCGGCTACGGAAACCGTGAAGAGCTTGATGAAGCAGGCGCGGATTACATTGCAGAAACAGTTTCAGATATTATTAAATTCATTTAAGAAAGGAAGACAAATATGAATCTCAAAGAAATCTTTTTCTCAAACCTGCCTGCAGGGATTGCGGTAATCGGTCTTGTGCTTTATTTCTTCGGAATGGCAATTGTCTTTATCACAAACCCGATTAAAAATGCCGAAAGTTTTGCCGTAAAACCCGTTGATAATGCAGGCAAAACAGAAATCCGTGTTTATTACGGCGGAATTTCGTTTGCACTCGGCGCATTTCTCCTTTATCTCACCCTTGCGCTCGGCACTCCCGTTTATTCACTTGTCGGCGGTCTTTTCTTTGCAACAACCGTGCTTGTAACAAGAACAATTTTCCTTTGTGTTGACAAAGGCTGGAAATGTCCTTATACAAAACTTGCAATCCCTGCAGAATCAGCATTTGTTATCGCTCTCTGGGTTTGTTTCTATCTTTCGAAAACACTCTATTAAGAAGAAAAAGCACGGTAATCATACCGTGCTTTATTTTTATAATTCTTTTTTCATCCAGATATGCGGACAGCTTTCTTCGTATTCAACTTCTCCCAAAGATTCAAAACCGAGTCTTTCATAAAACGGAATTGCGCTGCATTGAGAATGAAGCATCAGCATTTTGCCGCCTGAATCTTTGGTATATTCAAGAGCGGATTTCACAACATCAGAGCCGATTCCCCTGCCCCTGAATTCTTTGATAACGGCGAGCCTGCCGAAAACATGGCTTTTCATTTCTTCATTCCAGAAAACTCTGCAGGTTGCAACAGATATATCATCTTCTTTCACCAGAAAATGCACAGCTTCGGAATCAATTTCATCAAACTCATTTTCAAAACCTTGTTCTTCAACAAAAACTCTGATTCTTATTTCACGGGCATCTTCGGGAAGAAAATCGTAAATTTCTGTTTTCATATTATCCGAATTTTATACCCGAAAGATTTCGGATTTCTTTCATTACCTTACTTGTCTGTAAAGCTCTTTCACTTGTCACAACATAGTATTCATCAGCAGGGTTTTCAATGAACGCTTCAAATGCCTTTGCTTCATACCCCATCAGTTTTTCTTTGGGTACATCACCGATAATTTCGGTTTTGTTGCCGCTGTTATCAATGATATTCATATTGACAAGTTTAGATACAGACTCAATAGTAATTGTTCCCTTGTCGCCGAAAATCTGCGAGCCGAGTCTGTCCTGACCGAGCTTTGAATAGGTTAAATTCACCAGCTTATCCGAATAAAGCAACGCCGCATTGCCGCTCCCGTCAGCACCGCTTTCCATGAAAGAGGCGCAGGCGGTTATTTTTTCGGGCAAACCAAAGATATCAAGAGCGGGATATACACAGTAGATACCGAGATCCATAAGACATCCCGTTGCAAGTGCAGGATTGAAAATATTGGGAAGTTTTCCTTCAAGATATGCGGGATATTTTGATGAAAGCTGAGAAAAATCGAAATGAACACTTGTTATCCTGCCGATTTTTCCGATTGCTTCTTTCAGCAATTCTCTTGCAGGATTGAACATATACATTATTGCTTCGATATAAACAAGGCCGTTTTCCTTTGCCATAGACTGCAATTCTTCAAGCTCTTCGGGTTCAACAGTTATCGGTTTTTCGCAGATAACATGTTTTCCGCTTCTGAGCATGAGCTTTGACTGTTCATAGTGAAACTTATTGGGACTTGCAATATAAACGGCATCAAAATCGCCTTTTGCAAACTCATTTATATCGGTATAAACCGTCGGAATCAGGTTTTCTTTTGCAAATTTTCCGCCGCTTTCTTCTGTTCGGGAATAAACAGCGGTGAAATCCGCATTGCAAAGCATCCTTGCGCCGTCAATAAAAGACTTCGCAATCCAACCCGTACCGATTACTCCGTAACGCATAAATCAAAGCTCCTTTGCCATGGCTGTGCCGTCTTTGAATGCATGAAGAATTCTGAAACCGTTCTTCTTATAGAAGTTGATGCCCCTTGTGTTACTTGTTCCGACGATGAGCATAATGCCCTTTGTCCCGTGAGTTTTCTTCATATGCTCGGTAAGGGTTGATATCATGTTGCTTCCGTTACCGTTGCCCCTGAAAGGCTTGTTGATATCAATATGAAGATGCGCAGGATATTTGAGCGAATAAATTGCATGACCGAGAATTTCGCCGATAGCATCACGGTAATTTCTCATGCCTGTTTTCTTCACCTTCTTGAGATAAGGCTTCATATTCTTGACATAAGTCTTGAAATCTCTTGCGCCGAAAACATAACCTTCAGCTGTGTCGGTTTCTTCATTAACAAGAATGAAAACATTTTCAGGCTCCTGCTCAAGATAATAATCGCAGAATGTGAAAAGAATAAAATCGTGCACATTAGGGTCTGTCTGAGCATCCAACGGGCCTGTGTTTATGCAGACCTGACGGACATCCTCAAAATATTTAGGCTCATATTTTTTTATAACAACCATTTTTATTCTCCCTTAAATTTCAACTTCAAAAACAGCTTCTCCGCTGAAAGATTCTTTTACATTGCCGTAAGCAAAAACAGCATTTATGGCAGGGTCTGCACAAACCTTGACGGTTGCTTTGTTGCCGTTTTTAACATATTCAACGGAAACAACACCGCTTGCGGTTGTAAGATGACCCTTGGCTTTGTTCATACCGTCAACAAAGCAAGGAGTAATAACAACATCCTTATATGCCGCGCCATTTTCGGGCTGACGGATACCGAGAAGATATGTGAAAAGATATTTTGTTACCGAACCGAACATCGGATGATTTCTTGAATCCGCACCGCTCCAGTTTTCCCAGAGAGTTGTTGCGCCGTTTTTCTTCATATATGCGAATGAAGTTTCCTTGTTGCCCGAAAGAAGATCAAATGCTATCTGACCCTGACCGTTTTCAAAAAGAATTCTCGGCAAAACTTCCGTTGCGATAATTCCCGTATCAAACATTCCGAGAGCTCTGTATTTGCGGTAAACTTCTTCCTTTACTCTTTCGTCGCCAAGACCAATCTGCAATGCAAGGCAGGTTGCGCCCTGAACATCTCCGCAGAAAGCATTCTGATGGGGACTGTAATATGCAACCGAAAGAGCTCTTTTTACTTTTTCGATTCTTTGAGCAAGATGAGCCGCTTCGCTCTCTCTTCCGAGAATTTCAGCCGCTTCCATGGTCTGCTGCATGAATCTTACATAAAGGCAGGTGTTGACATAAACCTCGGGAATTTTGATTCTGTCGGGTGTGCACCAGTCACCGAGACACCAGCCGTTATCTTCTTCACGATAAACCAAACCGTTTTCGCTTCTGTTTTCAAGATAATCAAGAAAATGAAGCATCCTGGGGAAGAATTCATCGAGCAATTCCTTATCGCCGTATACTTTATAGAATTTATAGGGCACTTCAATCATAGCACCGCCCCAGCCTGCAGGACCGCCGCCGCCGCCCATCCAGGGAGCAGTATGAGTTACATGACCCGATATCTTGCATTGGCAATCAGCAATATCATAGAGCCATTTTCTGTAAAACTCACGGCTGTCGAGAAGCATCATACCTGCTTCGCAGCAGAGCTGACCGTCACCTGTGTAGCCGAGTCTTTCTCTGTGCGGACAGTCGGAAGGCACACCGCTGTGCATATTGCAAAGCTGAGTTTTTATGTAAGCATCATAAAGCCAGTTGAGATTTTCGTTGTCGCTCTCAAATGATGAAGTTACGGGGCAATCGGAATGAACAACATCAACTCTGATCGGCTCAACATCGCCTTCCACTCTGAAATAGCGGAATCCGTGCCATGTGAACTGCGGAATATATTCTCTGTCTGTGCCGTCAGTAATAAACACTTCCGTCTGATAACCTTCGGCAAACTTCACGCCGTAATACGGTCTTTCATCATATATTTCTTCGCCGTAGCTGACAACGATCTTTTTGCCTTTTTCAGCACATTTGAAAACCGCATAACCGACTGTGTTTTCGTCAACTTCGTAAAGCTTTGTTTTGCCTTCATCCTTGATGAGCTTCGGTTCAAGAGTGCGGATAACCTTATCGGAGGGTGAAAACTGAATCTGAAAATTGCTTTCAGGCGCAGGAATAACCGTGCTTTCGGCAAAATCATTTCCGCTGTATCCGTTTTGGTCAAACCCTGCAGGATACTGTGTGTAGTCATGATATTCGCCGTGATAAAGATTGTTTTCAAGGATATAGCCCTTGCGTGAAAGTGTTGTTTCATCCGAAAGAACATTGCCGCTTTCTTTTTCAACAATATAGCAAAGTTTAGGTGTTCCGAAAACAACATTTCCCTCTGCCATCCGCTTGTTCTGATTATAATATCCGTTGCCGAGCATCACTGCAAGAGTATTTTTTCCGTCAAGAAGATATTCGGAAATATCATATTTCATGGCATAAATTCTGAATGAAAGGTCATCGGGAAGCGGAAAATTAAGCTGATTGAGATCTCTGTAGCTGTAGTTTGTGGCATTCGGAGTGAGCAAATCGCCGCTCACCTTTTTGCCGTTGATATAAAGATGGAAAAAGCCGAGACCGCAGATTATGATTTCTGCCTTTTCACCTTTAACAGCATCAAATTCCTTTCTGAATACAGGGGCATCATTATCGGTACATTCAATCCATTTTGCACCTTTGAAAAGTTCATTGCTTGTCATGCTATACCTCCATTTCCGAAAGCTCGTTGAATCTGGAATTGCATTCTTCCCATTCATCCATCAGTACAAGCTGATTTTCGGTTGCTTCATCAAGTTTATTTGTATACTCAATAATTTTTTCGTAATTTGCAGCGGTTTCAGGCGAAGAAAGAATTTCGTTCAGCTCGGAGATTTCTTCGTCAAGGCGGTCAATTTCCGTTTCAAGACGCTTGATTCTTCCTTTGAGCTTATTCATTTCACTGTCACGCTCTTTGCGGAGTTTGTAAAGATTGACCTTCACTTCCGCTTTCTTCGGCTTCTCTTTTGACTGAGCAAGAACAGCCTGAGCATAGTCATTGTAGTCGCCGTCAAATTTGTCGAACCCGTCAGGCATCATGCGGTAAATCTTGGTTGAAAGTTTATTAATGAAATATCTGTCATGCGAAATGCAGATGATAGTGCCGTCAAAATCCGCAAGTGCCGCTTCAAGAACTTCTCTTGACGGAATATCAAGATGGTTTGTCGGTTCGTCAAGAAGCAAAACGTTTGAGCCTGAAAGCATGAGCTTCAGAAGGCAGAGTTTTGCTTTTTCGCCGCCGCTCAATGTTCCCACGTTTTTGAAAACATCATCGCCTCTGAAAAGGAAGAGCGCAAGATAACTGCGCACGGTTTTTTCGGTGAAGGTGCGGTGTTCATCCCAGATTTCGTCAAGAACCGTTTTTCCGTCATGCAGAGTTTCCAGACTCTGGTCAAAATATCCCGTTTTTACATTCGCACCGAAGGCGAAACTGCCTGCATCGGCAGACTGCTGACGGGTAAGAATTCTGAGAAGAGTTGTTTTTCCGCATCCGTTTGTGCCGAGCATAAAAACACGCTCGTTTTTGAACACCTGCATATCCGCATCGGAAAACAAACATTTTTCGCCGAATGATTTTGAAAGACCTTTAACCGTCAGTACATCATTACCCGTTTCACACACAGGAGTGAATTTCATGCGCATTTTTGAAAGCGGCGGATCGGGAATTACAAGCTCCGCTTTCTTCTTTTCGAGCATTTTTCTTTTGCTCTCTGCGGTTATGAAATTTCTTTCTCTTGCGAATGAGCGCTGTTGCTCGATTATGCCTTCGATTCGTTTTATTTCTTCAATCTGATTTTCATATTGACGCCTTTCACTTTCAAGGCGTTCTTCTTTAAGTTTGAGATATGTTGAATAATTCCCCTTGGAATAGTGGCATTTGCCATGGGAAAGTTCAACGGTTTTATTGGTTACTCTGTCAAGGAAATAGCGGTCATGAGAGATAACAATGACTGTTCCCCTGAATGTGGAAAGAAAGTCTTCAAGCCATTCTGTTCCCGATATGTCGAGATGATTTGTCGGTTCGTCCAGCAAAAGGACTTCCGAACCGCTCAAAAGGAGCTTGCACATACTGAGTTTTGAACGCTGACCGCCGCTCAATTTGTCGCAGGTCAGGTCAAAATCGTTTTCCGAAAATCCAAGACCGAGAAGCGCTGAACGGGTTCGGCTTCTGTATGTCAGACCTTCTTTTTCCTGAAAGAGTTCATGGAGTTTATTTTGTTTTTCAATCAGCTCATCGGTGTTGCCTATATGAGCATCAAGCGAAACTGCAATTTCTTCAAGTTCACGTTCAATTTCCATGAGAGGTTCAAAAATACTCAGAGCCTCATCATAGACAGTTCTGACCGAGCCCTGGCAAGCGTGCTGCTCAAGATATCCGACTTTGGTCGTTTTTGAGATATAGGCACCGCCTTCGGTGGGCTCAAGTTCACCGCGGATAACCTTAAAAAGGGTAGTTTTACCCGTACCGTTTGCACCGATAAGTCCGACAAAATCGCCTTGATTCACATCGAACGAAACGTTTTCAAACAGCACCTTACCGCCGAAATCGACTTTTAAGTTTTGTATGCTTACAATCGCCATTTTAAATCCTTGTTTCGATAATTTCCATTTTACCGTTTATTTTATATTCGCCTGCATTTGCGGGGATAAAGATGCTCTCACCCTTTGTGAGCGAAAGTGTTTCACCGCAAACATCAAGAGTTCCGTTTCCGTCCATAATAAGAAGAGAAACGAATGAATTTTCATCAGCTATGCCGCTGATCTCACCGTCAAGATCAAGTTTCCACACTTTGAAAAGAGGGCAATCAGCAAGAAGTTTTCTTTCATCTGTGTCAAGGTTATCACCTTTACAGAAATCAGACTGTGAATATTTTTCAAGTTTTGTGACTGCCGCTCCGTCTTCAACATGAAGTTCTCTGGGCTTTCCGTCGTTTCCGACTCTGTTATAGTCATAAATACGGTAGGTTGTATTGGAGCTTTCCTGCACTTCAGCAAGGAGAATACCCTTGCAGATAGCATGGAGTGTACCTGATTCGATGAAGAAGAAATCACCCTTCTTAACGGGAACCTTGCTCACATAATCCGTGAGTGTATTGTTTTCGATAGCCGCTTTGAACTCTTCGGGTGAGATTTTGTTTTCAAATCCGAGAATAAGATATGCATCTTCTTCAGCATCAATGATATACCAGCATTCTGTTTTGCTCTGACCCTTGCCTGTTTTTTCGCAGTATTCCTTTGTGGGATGCACCTGAACAGAAAGGTTATCCATAGCATCGATGAATTTGATGAGAATGGGGAAATCGGCAAAATTTTCTGCATTTTTTCCGCAAAGAGCAGGGTTTTCTTTCACAACATCAGCAAATGATTTTCCTGCAAATTCACCGTTTGCAACTGAGCTTGAGCCTGCATCATGGCATGAAAGCATCCAGCCTTCTGCAGCATTATTTTTTTCGGTTTTAACGCCGTATTCTTCAATGAGTTTTTTACCGCCCCAGATAGTTTCAGAAACATAGGGATTAAGTTTTATAGGATACAAATTCATTTTTGTGCCTCCGAATTAAATTTATTGTATTATCTGTATTATTCTATCATATTTGTCCAACAATTTCCATAGGATATTTAATGGGAGGACTTAAAATATGGAAAAAATTTTAGAAAATGCAAAGAATTTTTATTATGACTTTATCAGGAAGCCTGTTGAACCTGCAACAGACAGCATTGTGAAACAAATAAGGGATACTTCTCAGAAACTTGAGTGCGCATATGAACGCTTTGAGAATGAGATAAATGAGGATTTACTTGACTCAATCATATATGAAATCCAGTCACTCAAGGCACTTTACAGATATCTTCTGAAGGAAGCAAAAGAGTGCGGCATAGAATGTGGCGAAATATCTGTTTTCGGCAGGGAGGTCACTCTATGAACCTTGCTTTTATAATTGCGGCTATTTTCAGCACTTTTTTTGTGCTGATGTGGATGATAAAAAGCGAAAAAGGCGGAATTAGTTTTATCAAATCTGCTTTTCAGGGACTCGCAGGAATGTGTGCGGTAAATCTTCTCGGAATGGTGACGGGTGTTACCATATCAGTCAATTGGTACAGCATGGTCTCATTTATCATTCTCGGATTGCCCGGAGTTATAGGAGCATTGATGCTGAATTTTATATTTGCAATATAAAGAACACCGTTTTCTTCTGATATGAGAAGAGAGCGGTGTTTTAACAAAAAAAAGAGCAACCCGAAGGTTGCTCCTAAAAATAGTTTTTTAATTATTCGTTGATTTCGATAACAACACCTGAACCAACTGTTCTGCCGCCTTCACGGATAGCGAAGCGGAGACCCTTTTCGATAGCGATGGGAGTGATGAGTTCAACATCCATGTCAACGTTATCGCCGGGCATGCACATTTCTGTGCCAGCGGGAAGGCTGATTACGCCTGTAACGTCAGTTGTTCTGAAATAGAACTGAGGACGATAGTTG
>JAZRJH010000226.1:0-5324 GCA_045645685.1 Acutalibacteraceae bacterium | reverse complement strand
CTGCATAACAAATCTGCCGTCATCAGAAACAACGTAATCGTCTGCATCCTCAAAAGCAGAATCTGCAGGAAGGTTTCTGAATTTGCCGATGATTCGGAGCATTGATGCTTCGTAATCGCTGATGATTTCTGCGGTTTCAATGGCAAAATCGGTATTATCCGCAATCAATTCAACTGTTTCTGAATTTGCCGAAAACGCAAAGCCGAGTATTGACTGAACACCAATCATCACTATCGCCAAAAATATTGCTAATGTTTTTTTCATAGATATTCTCCGTTAAAAATTCAGATACTCTTAAACTTTTTGATGAATCCTGGAATTCTTTGCTGTTTTTTATAATATTCCTTCAATGCCTTTTCGTGGCTTTCAGCACTGAAATAACGAACACGGCGTATGGCTTCATCAGGCTCCTGAACAAAAATATTGTTAAGAAAGTCCTCAAGCTTATTATATAATTCTACTGTATATTCGTTGTTGTTAAGCGGTGATTGCATAAGCATTTCAATATAAGCGTCATCGTGGGTATCAAGATACTTGACTTCTTCAAGGGTTTTGTCGAGTTGTGATTCGGATTCACACCATACGAAAGCATCTTTGTTGAAATAATCGTCAATTTTAGGGTTGCCGAAATAAACAGGAATTGAATGTTGCATAAACGGCTGAACGATTTTTTCGGTAACAAAGCCTGGGTAAACTATGCTGTCGCCTGCAATAGTGAATTTTGATGCAATAACGTATTTATCTTTTTCTGCCCATGAGCATCTGCCCTTACCATTGTTGGTGTTATTGAGATAGCTTCCGGGTGACTCAACATGTTTGTATGTGTTCAGTGTTTCAAAAAGTTTTTCTCTCATTCCGTGAGAAGATCGGTGGCCGTAAACAAAATTACAGAAGTATTTTTTGTTTTCAAGGATTTCTTTTGCTTTTTCATAAGTAAGGGTTTCAGGTATCCACGGCTTTGCATTGTCAAAATAAAATGCAAAAGGCATACGGAAATATCTGTCGCCGAAATCTATGTAGTCAAAACCTATGCAGTAATCAAAAACTGTGAAGTCAGGAGACATATTTTCTCCCATAAAAATAATTCTTACACAGTCATATTTCATATATTCAAAGGTTTCGCCTCTGTTTGAACATATAACAAAATCAGGGTTTTCCGAAATTTCTACATTAAATTTTTTGGAAAGAATTCGTGTGAAAAGGTTATCATCTTTTTTGAAGCTTCCCCAAAATCCTGCAAAATTAATTTTAATGGTTTTCATTTTATTCACCTTAGCTTTCTTGTTCAAACAGGAAGATATTCTTCGAAAATCAGTTTTTTGATTTCGTAAAGGTCGGGCACGAGAACTGCCATTCCGTTTATTGTTGCATTCTGATAGTTGCCGCTTGAAGGTACGCCGTAGTTTTCAATTTTTAGCTCTGAAAGAGATGAAGCAAGATTGAATGCAAACGACATCAGCTCTTCATCGGTCATATCCGTAGTCATAAGCGGAAGAATTTCACCGACAACGGTCATAAGCTCCGTAACGGTGCATCCTTTCATTTTTGAGAAAACGGCATTGAGAAGAGTTCTCTGCCTTGCGGTTCGCTGAAAGTCGCTGTCGATTTTTCTGATTCGTGTATATGTGAGAGCCTGTGCACCGTTGAGGTGGCAAAGACCTTCTTTTGCGCCCGAGCCGACTATTTCAGCCTCAGCCGAAGTAAGCTCAATTTCAACACCGCCGAGAATATCGACAATCTGCTCAAAACTGTCAAAATCAACCTCAAGGCATCCGTCAACGGCAACGCCGAAGTTGTGTTCAAGAGTTTCTTTGATAAGGTCAAATCCGCCGTAAACGTATGCGGCATTGAGCCTGTTATCGGAATGGCCTGGAATCTGAACGTAAAGATCTCTTAAAAACGAAATCATCGAAAGCTCTTTTGTTTCGGGGTTAAGGCTGCAGAGAATCATGCAGTCCGAACGCTGTCTGCCTTCATCGGGGCGTCTGTCCTGACCAATCAGAAGAATGTTGAGAAGTCCGTCGTTATTTATCGCTTCAAACATATCGCCGTTCCACGTGACGTCTTCGGGAGCGATAACGTCTTCGGCAACGGAAGTTGTTGTTTGCGTATGTGACAACTCGTCACTTTTGGGGTTTTCTTTTTTACTGAACAAACAACATCCCGAAAACATTACCGATATTATTGCAATCACAGCGATTATTGATATAAAAGCTCTGAGTTTTTTCATATTATCACCTGAATTATTTTTTCGTCTGACCGAAAAGATTGAGGCGTGAGTAGATTTCGATTCTTTCTGATGCCTCTTTTGCTACCTTCTGAGGGCGGATTTTCGGGCGTTTGCCGAGAAGTGAACGGATAATATAACGTCCGCCGTAGAATATCCATCCGAAGGGGAGCAGGAATTTAAGCTTTTTTGAAATTTTCCAGTTATTATAAACAATGTTGTTGGCAGATTCAAAAAACTGCCCGAGCATTGATTTTTTCTTTTCGTTATCTTGAGTTATGAGAAGGCTTTCGTGGGCTCTGTCGGCCTTTTTCTGGCCGAAGTTACCGCCGATAATGATATCGATAAGAATTATATCGCCGAGGTCTTTGTCAACGTCTGCTGTCCAATTAACGGCGGGACAGCCGAGATATTCGCAAGAAATATAGGTCATCGTTTTTGCAAATTCCCAAAGACCTATATCTTTGAATACCTTTTCAAAAGTATCAAGGAATTCTTTTTCGCTCATTGATGCAACAAAAACCGCCCAGTCGCAAAGATGCCTGAGACCGAGTCCGTCACCTGTGAGGTGGTGGCACATATGAAGCAGAATAATAAGTCCGTGATGGAAAACAGAGGGCACTCTTACCGTACCAAGCTCTGTTTCAACGTCACGTGATGATTCAAAAATATCCGAAAGATATTTTCTTACCTTTACACCTGCTTTGCCCTGAGGAATGCCCGAGGGCTGAAAGTGCATTTCGCATCTGCATACCTTGCCTAAAAATATGTCGTGGACGTCGTGGCTTTTGCCTGTTGAAACATATCCGTTTGCTTCAAGTGCTTCGGATGCCTGCTTGATATAATCCGAATCAACAAGGAAGTCAACGTCACCCATTGAGCGCATAAGAGGGTCGGGATAATAAAGCGATGAGGCGAAGCCTTTGAGAATGGTGTAAGGTATACCCGCCTGAGTCATAATATTATGAATGCGGATATGTTCAAAATCCGTTTGTGTGTTCGTGGTAAGAGCCTGACCGAGTTTTGTGTGGATATAAGAGTGTTTTTCGTTATTCCACATATTTTCGTTTGTATTATGAAACGTCATAAGAGAAACGGCTTGAGTGTATGCTTCGCACCAGACCGCATACAGATCGACTTCGTTGAAATCGACCTTGCGCCCTGCACCGAAAAGATTGTTGGCAAGAATATCCAGCAATGCTTTTTCATAATCTCTTAACTTGGCATTTTTAATACTCATAAATCACACAACTTCAAAAAATGTATCGGGTTTATTGGGGTCAAACTGTTCATTTGCCCACATAAGGGTAACAAGATTTTCCGTTTCGGAAAGATTGATAATATTGTGAGTAAAGCCCGGAAGCATATGCACCGCTTCGATTTTTTCACCGCTTACTCTGAATTCAAGCACCTTATCGGTGCCGATTTCTCTTTGCTGAATAAGAGCCGAGCCTGAAACAACAATAAAGAATTCCCACTTTGTATTGTGCCAGTGCTGACCTTTGGTTATACCGGGTTTGCTCACGTTAACGGAAAACTGACCGCAGTTGAGAGTTTTTAATATTTCTGTGAAACTGCCTCTGTCATCGCAGTTCATTTTTAAAGGAATACTTACTTTTTCTTCGGGGAGATATGAAAGATAAGAAGAATAAAGTTTTTTTGCAAATGAATTAAACGGAATTTCAGGCATAACGAGGGTTTCGCTCTGAGATTTGAAGCTGTTGAGAAGTTCAACAATTTCGCCGAGAGTTACCTTGTGAGTGATGGGGAAAGCACAGAAACTGCCGTTTTTTGTTTCTTTGTTTTCAAGTGCGTTGAGCATTTCATCAACAAAATCGTCAATATAAAGAAGCTCAAGCTCAACAGACGGGTCATTGACGGTTATGGGCAAATCGTTAGCAATGTTGCTGCAGAAAGTTGCAACGGCTGAGTTATAGTTGGGTCTGCACCATTTGCCGAAAAGGTTGGGCAAACGGTAAACAAGAGCCTTTGCACCCGTTTCTTTGCCGTATTCAAAGAGCATATTCTCTGCTTCAAGCTTGCTTTTGCCGTATTCCGAGCCTGCAAATCTGCCCTCAAGAGTGGCTTGCACCGATGATGAAAGCATAACGGGTGCTTTGTTACCGCAAGCTTTGAGTTCATCAAGAACAGTGCCGAGAATACCGAAATTGCCTGCAAATTCGCTTGTGTCCTTGGGTCTGTTGATTCCTGCAAGGTGAAAAACGAAATCCGCTTTTTCGCAGTATTCACGAAGCTCTTCGGGAGTTGAATTGATGTCATATTCAAAAATTTCATCAATCTGAATTGAGGGGCGTGTTTTATTTTTGCCGTCTTTGATTGTATAAAGATTTGCAACGAGATTTCTGCCTGCAAATCCTTTTGCACCTGTGATAAGAATATTCATCAGAATTTTCTCCAAACCATTTTGTTGACTATTCCCGTATAGCTCTGAATGAGCCTTACGATTTTATCAGAAACATTTTTGTCCGTATAATCGGGTACGGGAGTTGCAAATTCTTCATTGCCCGTCAGCTCAACTGCGGTTTCAACCGCCTGAAGCAGACCGTTTTCATCAATGCCTGCAAGCACAAAACAGCCCTTATCAAGTGCTTCTGGACGCTCTGTTGAAGTTCTTATGCAAACTGCAGGGAAGGGTTTGCTGATGCTCAGATAAAAACTGCTTTCTTCGGGGAGAGTACCGCTGTCCGAAACAACGGCAAATGCACCCATCTGCAAACGGTTATAGTCGGAGAACCCGAGTGGTTCGTGCATAATGATTCTTTTATCAAGCACGATATCGGAGTTTTCAAGTCTTTTTCTTGAACGGGGATGGCATGAGTAGAGAATGGGCATATCGTATTTTTCCGCAAGTGTGTTCAGAGCATTGAACAGCGAGCGGAAATTCTTTTCGGTATCGATATTTTCTTCTCTGTGTGCCGAAAGAAGGATATATTTTTTCTCTTCAAGACCGAGCTTATCAAGAATATTGCTGTTAAGAATCTTATCAAGATTTGC
Source organism: Acutalibacteraceae bacterium (assembly GCA_045645685.1). Taxonomy (GTDB): domain Bacteria; phylum Bacillota; class Clostridia; order Oscillospirales; family Acutalibacteraceae; genus CAG-177. The sequence continues at coordinate 82 of JAZRJH010000226.1, read as the reverse complement.
ATCAACCACTTCAGCCATAGGTGAACCCGAAACATAGGTTCTCTCCTTGGGCAGGCCGCATTCTGCAAGATATCTTCTTGCG
>JAZRJH010000225.1:0-2326 GCA_045645685.1 Acutalibacteraceae bacterium | reverse complement strand
TCACCGCTGTTGGGTGTATACTTGCTGCAGATGATTTTTCCTTCTTTGTTGATAACAGCGGCTTTGACAGTTGTTGGGCCTGCGTCGATACCTATGCAGACTTCTTCACCCTTTGAAACGGGGCAGTTTTCTTCAACAAATGCCTTTGCATGGCGAGCAGAGAATTCTTCGTAGTCTTCCTTGTTTGTGAAAAGGGGAGTTGCTCCGAGATATTCGCCGCTTTCTTTTGAGTTTCTGATTTTTTCGGTAACATCCTTGATATCGATTGCTCTTCCGTCGGATGAGAATGCCGCACCGAGAGCTACGAAATAAAGTCCGTTTTCGGGGCATACACCCTTTGTTCCGAGACCCTTATCGAATGCTTCACGAAGCTGTGAAAGGAAATAGAGCGGGCCGCCGAGATAAACAACGTTACCTTCAATTCTTCTGCCTTGAGAAAGACCTGCAACGGTCTGGTTTACAACCGCCGTGAAGATACTTGCGGCAATATCGTTCTTTCTTGCACCCTGATTAAGAAGGGGCTGAATATCTGATTTTGCAAAAAGACCGCATCTTGAAGCGATTGAATAAATTTTTTCGTGGCTTTCGTCAAGACTGTTCATTTCTGTGGGGCACACGTTGAGAAGTGATGCCATCTGGTCAATGAATGCACCTGTACCGCCTGCACATGAGCCGTTCATTCTGACTTCAACGCCGTTTGTGAAGAAAAGAATCTTAGCATCTTCACCGCCAAGTTCGATAACAGCATCTGTGCCGGGAAGAAGCTTTGAAACGCTGATTCTTGTAGCATAAACTTCCTGAATAAAGTCAAGACCGAGAGCGTTTGCAAAACCCATGCCTGCAGAGCCCGAAACGGTAAGAGAAGCATTTGCAAATTCGGGGTTGAGCTTAACTATTTCCGAAAGCATTTCTGCGCTTTTTTCTGCGATTTTTGAATAGTGTCTTTCGTATGATTTGTATTTTATGTTATTGTCATTGTCGATTGCAACGCATTTGAGTGTGGTTGAACCGACGTCCATACCTATTCTCATTTCATTCTTTCTCCTATGATTTTCTATGATGATTATGCTTCTTCTCTGACTTCATCAGCAGGGATGCCCAGACTTTCAAGCATAAGTCTTTCGATTTCATCGCGAAGCTTTTTGTTTGCTTCTTCAACTGTCATATCGCCAACCTTGAAGGGCTTACCGAATATAACCTGAAGATTCTTGCTTCTGAATTTGTAATCGCCTGTAAGACCAAAGGGAACAATATATGCATCTGTTTTCTTTGCCATTGAAACCGCACCGTGTTTGAGCGGAAGAATGAATGCATCGGTTTTGTTTCTTGTGCCTTCGGGGAATATGCCGATTGCACCGTCGTCTTTAAGTACTGTGAGAGCGGATTTTGCGCTCGAAAAGTCTCTTCTTGAACGGTCAACGGGAATGCATCCTACAAGGCGGAAAAACGGTGCGAGTGCGCCGTCGAAATATTCCTTTTTAGCCATGTAGTGGATAACTCTTTTTGTTGCCATGATTGTGAGACACTGGTCAAAAATATGTTTGTGATTGCCTGCGATGATTATCGCACCGTCATCGGGAATGTTTTCTGCACCGATAATTTTGGGGTTATAATAGAATTTGAACAGGGGGCGCATTAACGGTGTGAGCAATTTATAACCTGTTTCTCTGTTTTCGGGTTTCTTGTTCATTTTGCAGCACCTGCTTTCATAAGTTCTTCGGAAACAACCTTCATGAGCTTCTGATTTGCTTCTTCAAGGTTGTCGGAAACTTCAATTTTTTCCATGAACTTTATTTTTATATTTCTCTTGAAAGGCTTATATTTGCCTGTAATTACAAAGGGGATGATAGGTGTTTTAGTTTCGTTTGCCATTTTGACCGCACCGAATTTAAACGGCATGATGATGTCGTTTGTGCGGTTTATTGTGCCTTCGGGAAAAATGCCGATGAGCTTATCGTCATTAAGGTATTCCTCGGCGCACTTGACTGCATTCGGGTCTTTTGTTCTGCGGTTGACGGGAATGATTCCGCAGCCCTTGAATGCATACTTGAGCGGACCTTTCATAAGCTCGTCCTTTGCGAGATAATGCACACATCTTTTGGTTGCACTTGCAACAAGAATGCAATCAAAATAGTTTGTGTGATTTCCCGCAAGAATAACTCTTCCGTTTTCCGGAATGTTGATTTTGCCGATTATCTCAGGCTTATAAATTCCGTTGAAAACAGCGGTAAGCGGCCCTCTGATAATTCTGTAAAAAATGGGTTCTTTCATCTTTTGTCCTCCGTCTTGGTTACTTCTTTATCCGTGAAAAGACGAAGTTGCTTAA
>JAZRJH010000224.1:0-2028 GCA_045645685.1 Acutalibacteraceae bacterium | reverse complement strand
ACCTTCCCAAGTCCCTTGATATCGGCGGCGGAGACGACAAGGGCATGACCGTTGACGACCCCGTTAAGGTTTATCTTAAGGAAATCGCACGAGTTCCCCTTCTCACTCCCGAAGAAGAAATCGAGCTTGCTATCAGAATTTCCGATGACGATCAGCACGCAAAACAGCGTCTTGCAGAAGCAAACCTTCGTCTTGTTGTAAGCATTGCAAAGCGTTATGTGGGCAGAGGTATGCAGTTCCTTGATCTTATTCAGGAAGGCAATCTCGGTCTTATCAAAGCAGTTGACAAGTTCGACTACACAAAAGGCTTCAAGTTCTCAACCTATGCAACATGGTGGATCAGACAGGCTATCACAAGAGCCATTGCCGACCAGGCAAGAACAATCCGTATCCCCGTTCATATGGTTGAAACAATCAATAAGGTTAAGAAGACAAACAGCCAGCTTCTCCACAAAAACGGCAGAGATCCTTCTGCAGAAGAAATTGCGGCTGAACTTGATATGCCCGTTGAGAAAGTTCGTGAAATCATGCGAGTTGCTCAGGAACCCGTTTCTCTTGAAACACCCATCGGCGAAGAAGAAGACAGCCATCTCGGCGACTTCATTCCCGATGACGATGCTCCCGCACCTGCAGATGCAGCTTCAATGCTTCTTCTCAAAGAACAGCTCAACGAAGTTCTCAAAACTCTCACTCCGAGAGAAGCAAAGGTTCTTGCTCTTCGTTTCGGTCTTGAAGACGGACATCCCCACACTCTTGAAGAAGTGGGCAGCGAATTCGGTGTTACCCGTGAAAGAATCCGTCAGATTGAAGCAAAGGCACTCCGCAAGCTCCGTCACCCCAGTAGAAGCAAGCGTCTTAAGGATTTCCTTGATTAAGACTTGTCTCACAGAGCGAAGAACAAAAGAAACTTAATAAACAGAAAACGGATTGCAGAAGTATTTCTACCTTTGCAATCCGCTTTTTTATTTATTTAATTAGTAAGACGCTTGTTTTTGTTTCTTTTTAGCCGTTTTTTCCGACTCGACGTATCTGTATACGCCTATCGTCGGAATAAAACGGCTTCTTCTCCGTGAAACAAGCCTCTGAAAAATTATAATTTATCTCTGAACTCTGCCTGAGCCGTCGCCGCCTGCAAGTTTTTCAACTTCGGCAACTCCGATTCTGTTGAAGTCACCTTCGATTGAATGTTTGAGTGCAGATGCCGCAACTGCAAATTCGATTGCGCTCTGTGTATCCTTGCCCGAAAGAAAAGCATAGATAAGACCGCCGCCGAAGCTGTCACCGCCGCCTACTCTGTCAACGATATGAAGGTGGTATTCCTTGGAGAAGCAATAGTTTTCGCCGTCATAGAGCATACCTGCCCAGTCGTTATCGTTTGCGGAGATTGATGAACGGAGAGTGATTGCAACCTTTTCAAAACCGAACTTGTCGGCAAGCTGTTTTGCAACGGATTTGTAGCCTTCCTTGTTGAGTTTTCCGCCGTAGATATCGGTGTTTTCAGCTTCAATTCCGAAAACATCCTTTGCATCTTCTTCGTTTGAAATGCAAACATCAACATATTTGCAAAGCTCGCTCATAGCTTCTCTTGCTTCAGCTCTTGTCCAGAGCTTGCCACGATAGTTAAGGTCGCATGAGATTTTAACGCCCTTTGCCTTTGCGGCGATACAAGCCTGCTTGCAGATTTCAACAAGATTTTTGCCAAGTGCGGGAGTGATACCCGTGAAATGGAACCAATCTGCGCCTTCAAAAATGCTGTCCCAGTCAAAATCCGAGGGATCTGCTTCCTGAATAGCGGAGTGCGCTCTGTCATAAATACAAACGCTGCCTCTCTGTGAAGCACCTTTTTCAAGGAAATAGATACCTACTCTGTCGCCGCCGCGAACGATTTTGCTTGTGTCAACGCCGAAATAACGGAGCGAATCAACAGCCGCCTGACCGATTGCGTGAGCGGGGAGCTTTGTAACATAAACGGAGTCAAAGCCGTAGTTTGCAAGTGAAACCGAAACGTTTGCTTCACCGCCGCCGAAG
>JAZRJH010000223.1:0-8746 GCA_045645685.1 Acutalibacteraceae bacterium | reverse complement strand
CTTTTGTCAACAAATTCACAATAATAAATTAATGATTAGTTTATTTAAACAAGTTATATATTTTCCCAAGAAAATTATAAAGTGAAACTGCATACGGATTAAGTATATCCCAGAACCATTCCTCGTAATTTGTACCCCATTTATGAATATCTCTGTAAAGATAGAGGAGTTCACAATCCGAAAGTGTACCTCTTGAACCTTCGGAGAACACAATAACCCCCATCTCTTTTAAATCATTATGCAACGTTTCACGGGCATTCATATAAACGTAAGGGAATTGAAAAAGAGAAAATTCGGAACGTTTATTTGAGCATTTCCAAAACCTCCACGAAAGTTCCGATCTTCTTATCTGCTGAAGCTGTTCGTCTGTTTCCGCTTCATCTTTTGCTTTCTGCCAAAGAGTGTTGCAATACTTAACGTCATCATCCGAAAAATCATAAAGTGTTTGGTCCGAAGGCTGATAAATGGTGAGATGTTCTGTTTCGGTAACCGCGTAAGAAGTGATTATATCAATAAACTCTCTTATATAACATCCGCCGGGGCCGTAAACTGCATTAAGATATCCGTCAATTTCTGCGCTGTAGTCAAGATAAGGATTCTGCATAAGCTTTGAAAGAAGATAAGTTCTCATCTCATCAAACTCGCCGTCGCAATTTGATATATAATAATTACCCTCTTCATACAAACCTTTTGCATTGTTTTCATAGAATATCTGAACGTTTCTCTGCATAACCCCGAAATTCGGGAATATGCAAACAGTTTCTCTGTAATTATTAACATAATCCCATATGTAAATTCTGTTGCAGATTTTTCCCCATTCGTTAAGGTCGTTCATAAAATCAACGTTTTGTTCGCAGTCGGGGTCATCAAGTGTGTGACCGAAACAACATTCAATAGAACATAGTCTGACTATTACGTCTTCTCTCGGTTTAACAGCAGAAGGTGCTTTTCTTGTGTATTGATAAGCAAATGTATCAAACACAACGTTATCATAGCCGTATACTTTAACTCTGCTTGCAATTTCATTCACAAACGAAATCATAGTGCCGGATTGCGAACCGTTTTCTTCATCAACCGCTTTACAATTATTGCACTGGCAATAATAAAGATTATCGTGCTGGGTAAGCGATACAATTTGAATATCTGCATCGGGGTTATGCTCTTTTTCAAGCAATTCAAGAACTTCATTGGTTACAATCTCTTTAACCTTTTCATTTGTAAGGCAAAGCTGATTTGAATTTCTTATTCCGTTATGCAAAGCAAAATACTCGGGGTGCTCTGCAAAATAAGTTTCTGATTTACAAAAATAAGTTGTGAATGTATGGCAAAAACTTCCGAGATATTCAACCGCCGAGCCTTGCTCTGCCGTAAAATCTCTGTATACACCGCCCGTCAAACCGTTCGCAAGAGAAAACTCTGTATCAAGCGAGCTTGTTGTATCGGTTTCAGTGTATTCAAAATACGGTACATATTCAACGTTGATTCCGTTTGCCACCGAAAGATTTTTATTCTCAGGAACAACAATAACTTCTGCTTCGTACCAATGGCAACCGCAATACTTTTCAAGAAAAGCATAAACGCCGTTAATTGTACCTTTGTTACCAGCACCGCTGATTACAAGTTTTTCGCAGTCGGATTTGATGATATAACTTCCGTCTGAAGAATCGGTAAAATCATTATTCGTTCTGTTTGATTCACCAATACAGATTTCAAAGCCATCACTTGTAACGTCATCGGTAACAACCGCAATATCTGAACCAATTATCTTTTCAAGATAATATTCCAATCTCTCCGCAGCATATTTATCAGTTGCCGACGCATTGCTTGAAATTACTATAGCCGAATCCGAAACTGTAAACTCAGCTTCAACAGCATAAGCAACAAACGGAACTGATAAAACAACAATTATAAACGCCAGAAAAATGCTGATGAATTTTTTCATAATCGCTTTCCCCTTTTCATCAAAAACTCATTGAGCTGTTTTTTTAATTCTGTACGATAGTATCAAATATATCTAAATAGTAATACATTTGCAGTTTGTTTGTCAATAAATTGTTATCTTCTTTGTGAAATCGGTATCCTCTTATACCGCAAACAATAACACCTTTTTCGAGTTGACAGTAAAATCTGCTCATGATATGATAAAATCAAACAAAAATTCATTTTATAAAATCGTTTTAAATTCAAGTCAAAAACTTATCGAGGGAAAATATCATGAAAAAAACATCAAAAAAAGAAATTATCGGATATATTATCACCACAGCGATGCTGGGTCTGCTTGTATATTCGGCCTATTCCCTCTGGTTCATCTTTTACGGAACCGAAAGCGGAATTGACGTTCATCTTTACACAGGTCTTTCGGGGCTTGCATTGGGTTGGTTTTTGCTTGTATTTATTGATACTCTATTCAAAAAATCAGGTTGGGTCAGCAAACTTGCGGCTTTTCTTGCAGGTAATATTTTTGTTCACGGATTTATCTGGGGCGTTAATGCATCTATCAATACTACGGGCACCGAAAACAGCCACGTTGTTATAAAAACATTTTCAATAATTTTCGGCATTTCGGCAGTTACTCTTCTCATCAGTTTTATTGCAAGAGCTAAACTCAAATATAAATTTGCAAACATCCTTCTTGCAATTATATATTTTGCAGTTTCTTTAGGCGGATTTTATAATTTCAATGCTGAAAACATAAGAGCTCTGGAATACAAAAAAGAAATAAAATTCGATACAATATCAGCAGAAGAAATACGTGTTTCAGAATCTGAAATAAGCCTTTGCATAGAATGGCTCAAAGAAAATATTATTTCATCGGAAAGCAATTATCCGTTCACTTTCAAAGTTGACGGTGAAGAATTCAACCCCGCAGAATGGGATAAATCATTTGCACCGTCGCCTGAATTCGGCTCGGTATATCATGGCGGACAGACTGAATATCTCGTTTTCAAAAACAAAGAAAAAGCTCTCGAGGTAACAGTTGAAGCAACCACATTTCCCGAAAATGCAACCTGTCAATGGACTGTTTATATCAAAAACACAGGCACAGGCAATTCGGGAGTAATAACCGATTTTTACGCTCTTGATTATGGCTTTGATACAGGCAAGTCCGAAGTGTATTATTCAATGGGCAGTAACACCGCAGCAAGTGACTTTTCGCTTATCAGGAAAAATCTGACTTCCGTTAAAAAACACTTTTCTGCCGCAGACGGCAAGCCAACAGAAAATTATCTTCCTTATTTCAATATCAGCGGTGAAAATTACGGTATACTCCTTGGTATAGGCTGGACAGGTCAGTGGGATGCAACAATATCCGAAAGCAAGGGTATAACCGATATTACCGCAAGGCAGGAAAATCTTGAAGCCTATCTTCTCCCCGATGAAGAAATCCGTTCACCTCTTGTTTCTGTTGGTTTTTATATGAATGATAACCCGCTCAAAGGCTTTAATCTTTTCAGAAACTGGATTATGGATTGTGTTTATCCCGAAAACGTTACACAGAATCACTATACCGTTATGGAAGTTGCAGGCCCGATGTCAACAAAAACTTCAGATGAAATAATCGGAATTCTTGACAGCTTTGATAATAAAGTTTTCAGCGAAACAGATGCGTTCTGGATGGATGCAGGCTGGTATTCCTACAATGAAGGCTGGTATGACGGTGTAGGTAACTGGACAGTTGACACGTCAAGATATGATAACGGCATAATTGAGCTTTCTTCATATGCAAAAGAAAAAGGCCTCGGTCACGTATTATGGTACGAACCCGAAAGAGTTTATCGTGATACTGTTTTCTTTAATACCGCATCCGAGCACGAACAGTGGCTGATTGATATCGGCGATGATAACTTTATGTGGAATCTTGCAAACGAAGATGCGTTCGATTATTACTGCGAATATCTTCTTAACTCAATGAAAGAAAACGGAGTTACAATTTACCGTCAGGATTTCAACTTCCCTGCACATGATTATTGGAAGACTGCTGACGAACAGTATTATGATTCAAGAACAGGTATATGCGAAAATCATTACGTTACAAATCTTTACAGATTCCTTGATTACCTTACAGAAAATATAGACGGACTTATCATTGATAACTGTGCATCGGGCGGTAAACGTCTTGACCTTGAAATGGCTTACAGAAGCATTCCTTTCTGGAGAAGCGACTACAACTGCTCTGTTCATGCCGATCTTTTTGAAGCAACTCAATCACACACATACGGACTTTCATTCTGGCTCCCGATTTCAGGTACTGCCCTGAATATGACAAATGAATACTCTTCAAGGTCAGCAATTTCACCTCTTATGCTTATGGATTTTTATGCACATCAGGTTCCCACGTTTAATTTCTACCACGAGCAGAGAGAATTAATGACAGGCAATTTTTATCCGATTGATTTCGGCAGTTTTGATAAAGATGAAATTCACGCAATGCAGTATTCTTCTGAAGACGGACTTTCGGGCACAGCACTCATTTATAAGCGACCCAAGGTTAACGATAAGGAATATACAGTTGTTCTCAACGGTCTTGTTGCAACGGCAAACTATAAAGTTTATGACTTTGATAACCCCGAAAAAATTTATACTCTGACAGGCGAAGAACTTATATCAGATGGGCTTACCATTCCCCTGCCCGAGGGCGAAAAAGCTATAATTCTGATGTACGGCACAAAACAATAAACAAATGCTTGCACTCTAAACTCAAGCATAAAATCAAAAACATATAACAAGAAATCCGGCTGTTAAAACAGTCGGATTTCTTATATTTCATATTAAAATTGGAAATTTTTAGTCACTTATTAGTCACTTTCGGGATTTTATAAAAAGAAAAACTCCTTGCATAAACGGCAGAACCGTTGATATACAAGGAGTTTCGATGGTCGGAGTAGCGGGATTTGACTCGCGCCGCTGCGGCGGCTTGGTCGCTCGCGGTCACAACAGTCCACCGGACTGCTGCTCTGTACCGCTCGTCCTTCAAATCCCTCAAATAAAAAAGCCAGTCAACACAAAAGTGTTGTCTGACTTTTGGTCGGAGTAGCGGGATTTGAACCCACGGCCTCTTGGTCCCGAACCAACCGCGCTACCATCTGCGCTATACCCCGTCGCTTGAAAGATTATAGTACATATCAAAGTAAAAATCAAGTGTTTTTTGTATAAAATAAAATTACCACATAAAATGAAATAACCCTTGACTGATGTTTCTTTACACATTCAGCCAAGGGTTATTTCTGTTCACTCTTGATATCTAACATCTTTGGATAACCTCTCTTTCTGCAGTATAGTCAAATCTTAATTTAATGTTATGCACAAGTTGATATTTTGTTTTGGAAGAAAAATTGTTTTTTATTAAATTAAGATTTTTCAGGTGAAGACTTTTTGATTTGTCTTCAGGTTGTTTACCTGTTCATCGGTATCACCCTTTCCTTGACTATAATATAGCATACATTTTTGCAGTTTTCAAGACGGAATTTTATACAAAGTTAACTCTTTTAGTTTATATAAAAGAGAGATTTTATTGAATATGCATATAATTTTCGACATTTTTGTTGACTTATACATTATGTTTTGATAGAATTAAAATGTTGGGATATTAATAAAATTCAGTTAATCAAGTCCCAAAATATGGAGGGTTAAAAATGGGTCTTTTTGACAAATTCAACAAGGACGATTTGCTTTCAAAGGCAAAAAGTGTTGCAAGTTCTGCAACCGAAACCGTAAAAAATTCAGTTAATACCGCAGTATCAACCATTGAGCAGAAAAAAGCTGAACAGGCAGCTCATAAAAACGAAATGGAACAAAAAGCTGCAATAAAAGCCGATGAAATTATAAGCGCAATTAAAGCTTATAACAATAACGGCAGCTATTTTGAAAAAACTGATTCTTCAGAACTTCTTAACTTTACCAAAGATTTCTACGATAAAATCTTTATGCCTGCAAACAGTGTATCAAAAAGCAACGTTTCTATGCATCCCTATATCGATGCAAAACAGCTTGAAAAATTAACAAAAGATTTTGCTGATTATAACGCATCAGAAACCCCTGTTGTTTTAATTAAAGCAGAAAACCACCAGTGGATTCTTATTTCAGACAAATCTCTTTATTTCTGCCTTGCAATCGATGAAGACCCCAAATTCTTTGCAAAGGGTAAAATTGAAGGCTGTGAAATCAGCAAGTTCTCTGTTGAAATCGGCGAAACCGCTTCATCATTCAAGTGCGATGAATACGTTCTTGCTACATTTAACACCGATAAGGTAACAAGCGAAGATTTCATCACTCTCGGCAATTATTTCAAATGCATCGATACACACGATTTTGAAATTACAGATGCAGAAGTTGACCAACTTATCCGTGAAAAAATCGGTGAAAAAGTTCTTGCTGAAGTTAAGAAATATATGGTTTATGATGATGAACAGCTTGTTTATTTTGCTTGGGGTCTCGATTCCCTTTCTGCAAAAGACTACGTTGTTTGTACCGACAAACAGATTATCATTGTTGACAGAGAAATGTTCGGCGCAACTGCAAACGTAAAGCAGTTCTATTATGAAGATATTACATCAGCAAGCGTTGTTCAGAATTCAGGTAACACTGATCTCACAGGATACCTTATCGAAACAGCTATCACATCCGCAACAAAAACATGCGACCTTATACTGAGCGTTGCCGGTTCATCTTTAAGAATTAACACTCTTTATAAGGTTGAAGCTGAAAGAGTTGTTGCACTTTATCATCAGTTCAGAAAAGCTTCAAAAGTATCAGCTTCACAGCCTCAGGTAATTGTTCAGCAGGCTCCTGCTGCACCCGCATCAGATCCTCTTGAACAGCTTCAGAAGCTTAAAGGCTTACTTGATATGGGTATAATTACTGAAGAAGAATTCAACCAGAAGAAAGCAGATCTTCTCGCCAAAATATAATAAAACAGTTAAGAGGTTGTCTCAAATCAAATTGAGACAACCTCTTTTAAATTAATCTTCAAGGATTTCTGCTATTTTTCTTATCTGTTCTTCTGTTGGAGAATATTCGGGCTTTGAGCAACAAGGAATATTCGGCTTGCTTCCGTCTGTGCCGCAGAAAGGAGTTTCTCTGTCGTTTTCATATTCTATACGGCACTCTTCAAGCTTAAAATCCGGAATATCATAGGGAATTCCTTCGTTAAGAATTGAACGGTGAGCAAGAATTGCCGTTGACGACATTGCAACTGCCGAATAAATATCATAGGGGTGCTCAGGCTGTTTGTTTTCTCTGATACAATCGAGGAACATTCTTGCAACTATATAATCTCCGCCACCGTGACCTGCCTGATTGATAAAATCTTCATCACCGTCATTCCACTCGGGGTCATAGAGGTTAACTTCTTCCTTACCTTCAGGGATTGCCCATTCGTTATAACGAAGCATAATTTTGCTGTCCATTCCCCTAAGATTTTCAATCTGTCCGTTTTCACCGCAGATTCGATATGCGTTATGATGTGCACCGAAAGCAGCACAGCCCGTGATTCTGAAAACAGATTCATCATCATTCATTGTTGTGATAACAGCAGCTCTGTCGCCTACACGCCTTGCGGTAGCCTCCTCTTTAAGCGGTGCATAAACAGGAAGTGCGCTGACCCTCTTCGGAGTTGCACCCGTTGACCACATAAGAGGTGCAAGCGAATGAGTTATATAGTATGAACGAGGCAGATAGTTTCGCCAATGTTCTGTAAAATAAACATAATCCTTATTAAATTCGTGGTTATCAGGCATTGCAGGGTGGTTATACTCCCCTTCGGCATAAAGAATTTTGCCGAGAGTTCCGCCTTTGCAGATACGCTTCATTTCACGGTTGAATATCATCTGAGGATAATTTTCGGCAAGCATATAAATTGAATTGCTCTTTTCATAGGCACGGATAAGTTCAACACCCTCAGCCATAGTGCCGTTACTGATACACTCCGAAAAAACGTGGATACCTTTTTCAAAGCATCTGATTGCATAAGGAGTATGTTCGTGAAAATAGTTTGCAAGAACAACCGCATCCATAGGCTGATTTATAAATTCATCAAAATCTGCATAACCTGCAACGTCTTCACCAAGAGCTTTCAATCCGTTTGCAAGTCTTTTTTTATTAAAATCGCAAAGTGCAACTATTTTGCAATCAAGATTCATAAAATTTTCTGCAATATCAACGCCTCTGCCTGCACCGAAAATACCGATTTTAATTTTATTCATAATATCAGCCTCCACTTGATTTTCAATAACAGTTTAGCAAATATCAGTCAAGTATACAACAGTTTTTTGAAATTGTTTGAATCGCAAAAAAGAAAAACTCTCCGCAACCGCAGTTGCGAAGAGTTTCTGGTGATCCTATCGCTTTCCAAAACGAACAAATTTGCATTGTTTTCGTTTGAAGTGGAAGGAACACTGTCATTCTCACTTGATTCTGAACCTTTTGAAATATCTATGCCTATTTTAACCTTCGGTTCTGGATTTCCGTCATCTCCGTAGTAAATTTAAACCTTTTGCAAAATAGGACTTTTGAGAACTGCCCTCATATGCCGATAATAAAGCTTTGCTCTTTTATCATCTGCATCAAAATCTTCTGATTCAGATTCGAGCTGTTTTGACATTGCAATCAGCGAAGCAATATCAAGCCAACTGTTAATTATATTGAAAAGTCTTTCCTTGTCTAAAATCTTAACACTGTGTTTGGCTTGGTCAATCAACTTGTTAAGTTGCTTTTTATCTTCTTCCAGCGGAGCGAGATAATCTTTTGC
>JAZRJH010000222.1:0-2850 GCA_045645685.1 Acutalibacteraceae bacterium | reverse complement strand
CCTTGAGCATCGGAAGAAGAAGTCCCATTGCGCTGTGCTTAACGGTAACTTCGCCGACGGGGGAGAAGAGATATGTTGTTTCAACGCCTGCAACAAAGGGTGCAACCCAGTTGACTTTAACTTCAACACCTGACGGAGTTGACTTCGCTTTGACGGAGCGTGCAAAGGTCTGTGCAGTTGTGCGCTTCCATTGATAAAGCGGATGTATTCCTGCGATGGGTGCGGCAAAGTTGAGATATTCTCGGTCATTATCGGTGAGCGCTCTGAAGAAGTCGGGGCGCAGGGGTGAATTTTCTTCAATAATTTCTTCTTCGCCGTATTTAAGAGAAGCAAGTGCGCCGTTTTTAACCTTTGCGGTGAAGCCTTCACCAACAATTTTAACGGTCATGCCCTTATGAGCATATCTGAGCTCGCCCTTTGCAGGGTTTTTCTTTGAAGCGGACTGTTCGCGAAGAATAATCTGGCAGAAGTTATGCTCAAAGCCTTCTTTTGCCCATGCTTTGTCTTTGTTGAGCACAAACGAAACGGTAAGAATAACTTCGCCGTCGGGATAATCTGCAATGCTCACGGGAAGAGCGAATTCCTTTTCGGTCAAAGGAGCGATAACTTCGCTGATTTCGCCGTTTTTAACTTCGTTTCCGTCAACGGTGAGAGTCCAGAGAATTCTGTAATCTTCGGTGGAAATGAAGAGATTCTTATTCTTGATTATAATCTTTCCGTTCTTGCAATCGCTGTCGCAGGCTTCAAGATTTGAATAAACTTTTTTCACTTCATAATAGGAAGGCTGGGGTTTTCTGTCGGCAGTGATAATTCCGTTTGCGCAGAAATAAAAACTTGTTGCGCCTTCGTCAAAGTCGCCGCCGTAAAGCCATTTTTCCTGACCGTTTTCTACCTTGCGGATGGACTGGTCAACATAGTCCCAGATAAATCCGCCGCACATATGGTCATATTTTTCAAAATCGTCAACATATTCCTTGAAATTGCCCAGACTGTTTTCCATAGCGTGAGCATATTCGCAATACATGACGGGGTGGGTTTTATATGTTTCTTCGGGAATAGGCTTGTTGTCTGCGGCAAGAACGTTTGCGATGTTTTCATAGGGGCTGATTTTCAGCTCCTTCTTCTGCCGCATTGCTTCAACAACATATTCCACGGGATACATTCTGCTGATGAAATCGCTCTTTGTGAAGTCGAAGTCGCCTTCGTAATGAATGGGTCTTGACTTATCGAGAGCGAGAATTGCGTTCTTTTCATGCCTGAAGTTTTCGCCGTCGCCTGCTTCGTTGCCGAGTGACCAGAAGCAGACACAGGCATGGCTTCTGTCACGAAGCACCATTCTTTCTGCTCTGTCTTCAACAGCTTCTTTGAATTCAAGGTTGTCGCCGGGGCAATTCTTACGGCGTACACCGTGGCTTTCAACATCGGCTTCGTCCATAACATAGAAACCGAGCTCGTCGCACATATCATAGAAAATTTCGGCGTTGGGATAGTGGCTTGTTCTGATGGCGTTGATATTTGCCTGCTTCATCAGGTGAAGATCCTGATAATATCTTTCAAGGGGAACTGCCCAGCCGTTGTCGGGGTCGAAATCATGGCGGTTAACACCCTTGATGATAACTCGCTTGCCGTTCATATAGAGAACACCGTCTTTGATTTCAACCTTCTTGAAGCCGATTCGGATGCACTTGACGGAAAGCACCTTTCTGCCAACACGAAGAGCAAGAATGAGCTTATAAAGATTGGGTTCTTCAGCCGACCATGCACGGATATTTTCTTCAACAAGTGTGTAGTTAAAAACTGTTCTGCCGTTTTCAACACGGACTTTCTCAACAGCAATCTTGCGGGGTTTATCGTCAATGATAAGTGCCGCTTCGAGTGTGCAGTTCTGCGCATCGGCATTATAGTTATTGAGAGTTACTTCAAGATTGAGAATACCGTTTTTGTATGTATCATCGAGAGTTGCATCTGCAAAGAAATCACGGATGCAGAGCTTTTCTTCTGCATAAACATAAACATCTCTGTAAATACCGCTCAGGAACCACATATCCTGATCTTCAAGATATGTGCCGTCTGTGTAGCGGAAAACTTCAACGGTTATCTTGTTTTCGCCGATTTTTACATAGTCGGTGATTCTGAATTCGGCAGCAGTCATTGAGCCCTGCGAGTAGCCGACTCTTCTGCCGTTGATATAAAGGAAGAAACCTGCCTTGACTGCGCCGAAATGAATGAAGATTTCCTTGCCGTCAAAGGTTTCGGGGATTTCAAAATTGCGGCGGTAAACACCGATTTCGTTCAGGTCGTGATTGATTTTGGGGATTTCGCTCTTTACAGACGAAACTGCGGCGGGCAGGCTGCTGCAAAGATAGATGGGCTTGCCGTAGCCTTTGAGCTGCCAGAGTGAAGGCACGGGCATATCATCCCATGATGAATCATCATAGTTTTCGGCATAGTAGTCTGTTCTTGCATTGTCTGTGCCGAGCTGCCAGCAGAATTTCCATGTTCCGTTGAGAGAGAAGCGAAGAGGCGCATCGGCACCTTCAAGCGCATCCTTAACCGAAGCACGGGGAAGAGCTGTGTTATGGCCGTCTTCTTTATTTTCTTTGATGATATAAGGATTTTCCCAATATTTGAGTTCAGTCATTTTTATCATCCTTTCCATTGCACAATTATACAAAGTCGGATCGTAGCCATGTCGTTCTGTGAGCCAAGGAGTTGGTTTTCCTAATTGTCTTCCTAAGACCGCTTGGCCTCCGACTTGTCCGTCCTCTTTATTTTCTTTGATGATATAAGGATTTTCCCAATATTTGAGTTCAGTCATTTTTATCATCCTTTCGATTGCACAATTATACA
>JAZRJH010000221.1:0-7159 GCA_045645685.1 Acutalibacteraceae bacterium | reverse complement strand
CGAAATCGGCAGACGCAAGGGACTTAAAATCCCTCGGTGGCAACACCGTACCGGTTCAAGTCCGGTCACCGGCACCAGAATGCCTTCCGCTTGCGCTTTGGGTGGCATTAATTAATGAATAATGAATAATTTGATTTTGAGATATAACTTTTCTTGATTATGCAAGACACAATTGTTACTTATGTTATATCCGTCAATATTGTTCATTGTTCATTTTTTTTTTGCAAAAAATCACCGTCAGACCTTCAGAAATGAAGATTTGACGGTTTTTTGTTTTATCCTTTTATGATTAAGTCAAGAATATTCGGCTTTTTGGTTGTTATATTATCGGGAACGGTTTCAAGCACTTTCTTCATATCAGCGGGCTTGTTGACTGTCCAGAGCGAAACAAGAATTCCGTTTTTATGAGCAAGAGTGCAGAATTCTTTGGTTGCAAATCTGTACTGTGAATTTATTCCGAATGCGCCCAGATTCTTTGTTTTTTCTATGATTTCAAGGGCGGATTTTTCGTTATTTGCTTCGGCTTGGGTGATGTTATGATTGAGATAATAGGGGATAGCCGATGTGCTTCTGACCGTATCAATCCAATCTTCAAAAACGCCCGTGTAGAAAACTCTTTCAAAAAGTCCGTGCTTGTTGACCAATCTGTCAACTTCAGGAAGATTCGCAGTTGATTTGATATCAAGGTTGATTCTGCATTTTTTGTCTTTTGCAACAACTTCAAGCGCATCGTCAAGCAAAACGCCCTGATTCTGAGCAGGGGATGAATCGTGGATGATAACCGCTGTGCCGTCAGGTCGGAAGCTGACATCAAATTCAACAATATCTGCGCCCCATTCGATTGCTTTGACGATTGAGTCGATTGTGTTGGCTTTTGTGCCGAGCGACCCTGCATGGCAGGTGATTGTGAAATCAGACGGAAGCACGATGTTATGTGAAAATTTTGATTTGAATATATTATAGTATAATTTTTCAGCGGTAATGATTGCTTTTTGTTTAAGACTTTTCATGAATATCCCCTCCGTTTTCAGCATACAGCAAATATCAGTGAATGTCAACTATAAATATTTGTATATAAAATATATTGAATATATGCAAAAATTATGTTATAATTATACAAAACAAATATCAAGGGGGCGTTTGAATGTCTGAAAATACCAATGTTGCTCTTGCTCAACAGCAGGAAGGTATAGTGATTGACTATGAAAAAGGTGTCAGAAATCCGCTTCTGAGAAACCGTCGTTATGTTGGCAACAAAGAAAGAATCGGTTACCTTCTCAACGATGTTTCCGCCAGCTTCAACATCGGTAAATATAATGACAGATTTATTTATGATATTGTCAAGCTGGACTTTGATTTTCTTGCGTTTTTCGGACTTCTTTCGGGTCTCTGGGACACATTCAATGACACATTTATCGGCGTTATAGTTGACAGAACACGAACCCGTTGGGGCAAGTTCAAGCCTTATATCCTTCTCGGAAAAATTCCGCTTGCGCTTCTCGGTCTTTGGTATTGGTTCATGCCCGTATTTTTTGCAAATACAGATGCGAGCTATGCCCCTAAACTGATTTTTTATGCAGTTTTTTCGGTTATATGTGAAACGGCAGGAACATTCACATCAATTGCAGGCACGGGGTTTATGGCAACCATAACTCCCGACCCGAATGAACGAACGGGACTTATCACAATGGCAAACCTTATTTCGGGATTTGTCGGCGAAAAACTTCCCGAGATCACTTTCGGTGTTTTGCTTGACCTTGTCAACAATGAAGTTGTTACATGGGACAGAACAAAACTTTTCATCTTCTTCGGTGTATTCACAGCGGTTGCAGGATGTGCAATGTCTTTCTATTTTATATGTGTAACGAAAGAAAGAGTTTCGCAGACTATCGAAAAACCGAGCATCATTCAGGGTCTTAAAGCGATTATCAACAACCGTCCCATTCTGCTTTATACTCTTTCCGAATTCCTTGCAGGCTTTGCAGTAAGCAAGAGCAGAACAAATTATTATATTGACGTTCTCGGTTCAGCTACATATCAGACAATCGTCGGCATTCCCGCTTCTCCCGTATCATCAATCAGCTATGCTTTCATTGCACCGCTTCGTGAAAAATTTTCAACAAAAACAATCTGGATTCTTGAAGATGTGTGGACCGATGTTTGCTGGCTCACCGTTTTCGGAATAGGTTCAATCGGCGGAATGGAAAAAGGTCTTTATAAAAATAAATGGGTAATGCTTCCCGTTATGGCAATTGAGGAAGTTTTTGAGATGTGTGTCTACGGATTAAGACACGTTATTCCCAGCGAAATTCTCAACGAAGCTATGGACTACTGCGAATGGAAAAACGGCTACCGTGCAGAAGCTATGACGGGAGTTGCAAGAGGTCTTGTGTCCAAACTTCAGGGTATTGTTATGGGTTCAATCCAGAACTTTATCATGAAGAGAATCGGCTATGTTCAGGGTCTTTCAATCGGTACACAGGCTGACTCAACAAAGTGGTGGATATTCGCAATGGGTACAGGCATTCCCGTTATCACGGGCGCTCTCGGAATCATTCCGAAGTTCTTCCATAATCTCAACGGCGAAAAGCGTGACAGAATGTATAAGGAGCTTTTTGCACGTCGAGAAGCAATAAGAAATGCCATCAACAATGCAAAGAGTGTTGAAGAAGCAGAGAATATTGCCAAGGCACAGATTAATGCAGATTATGTTCAGAAATAAAATGAAAGAAGGAAGTCTTTGCGACTTCCTTCTTTTTATATGATGTCAAATTCTGCAATAACCGGAAAACTGATTAAAGTATAATCCTTCAAGGATAATATCGCAATATAAAATTTTAATTAACAAAGAAATAGAAAAAATTTTAAAAAAGTGATTGACAAAACGCATTCTATTTGTTATTATATCTATCGTTGCAAATGAGCAACGCTTGGGCCATTAGCTCAGTTGGTTAGAGCAACCGGCTCATAACCGGTTGGTCCGGGGTTCGAGTCCCTGATGGCCCACCATAAAATATAATATAGGGGTATAGCTCAGTTGGTAGAGCAGCGGTCTCCAAAACCGCGTGCCGAGGGTTCAAGTCCTTCTGCCCCTGCCATTCAAGTCCTGAAACCGTTGATATACAAGGGTTTCGGGATTTCTCTTTTGGAATTATAATTTTTTCTAACACTTTTGACCGTTTTTTCTAACATTTTTCTAACACTTTTTCAAACTTTGTTTTTTGATCGGTACAACTTTTGTGCCGATTTTTTGCGTTTTTGACCCTTTTTCGGGGTCTTTTTTTGTTTTCTTTTCTTCAAACACCTTTTCTAAAACTTTGTCCTCTTTTTTCTCTCGTTCCGAATTAAGCTTATCAAGAGTGTCGGCAATACTGATTTTTGAACTCTTATCGACGTGAGCGTAGAAATTAAGTGTTGTTGATGCACTTCCGTGACCCAGCCACTCCTGAACCTGAACAACCGAAAATCCGAGATTCAACAGATTACTCGCTACGCTGTGGCGCAAATCATGCAATCTTATCTGCGGAAGTGTACTGTTCTGAATGACTGAGTGAAAAGTGCGTGTCAGATAATTTGGTGCAATTACTTCACCGTTACCCCAGGTGCAGACATAGTCATTATATATGTAATAATTGCCCATAAGCAGTTTGCGTTCATCCTGAAGCTTCTTTTGTTCTTTCAGAAGGTCATAAGCCGTATTATTTAACGGCAGAGTTCTGTAACTGCTTTCTGTCTTGGGATGGTCGGTGTAATTGCCGCCTGTGTGTTGCTGAAGTGTTTCACTTATTGTTATTGTGCGGTTGATGAAATCGACGTTCTTCCATTTAAGACCCAGCACCTCACTTCTGCGGAAACCGTAAATTGCACAAAGTCTGACGGGCAATTCAACGGGACTTCCTTTGAACAGAGAAATAAGTTCATCAAGCTGTTCGTGGTTGAGAAATTCAGCTTTGTATTTCTCTTTCTTCGGCAATCTTGCAGAGCTTGCGGGATTGAGCGGAATATATCCTTTTCTGACCGCATCGGCAAGTGCCTTGCTTATATTCTGATGGTGGTGTCTTATTGTTGTTGCGGAAAGTGCCGCACCGTTTTCGAGATTGCTTTCGGGTTTGAGAAGCGAGAAATAGTAATCTTCGAGGTCGATTGGCTTGATTGACTGAAGCTGAATCTTCGTGTTCCTGAAATACGGAATTATGTGATTCGTCATATTACCCTTATAGGAACGGAAGGTGTTCGGTCTGACTTCTTTTTCAATCTCTGTCAGCCATATTTCAAAGTATTCCGCAACCGAAATACCGTAATAAACGCCGTTATGGTAGTTCCATTTTTCAAGCTCCTGATTCAGGAATTGCTCGGCGTTTTTCTTGTTGCCTCTGACGGGCAGACCCGTGCTGACCCATTTCTGCTTTCTTTTGCCGGTTTCATCTCTGAGATTGACAACGGCATAATACTTGCCGTCTTTGATTTGCAGATTGCCTGTTACCATTGAAACTCCTTTCTGATTGGAAAACAGTCAATCATTCCGTAATTAAAATTATACATAATATTTTACTGTTTACAAGAGTTAAGACGCTGTTTCAAGAAAATTTATAACGCTTGTTTTCGGAATGATATATCGTTTGCCGATTCTGATAGTTTTGATTTTGCCTTCCTTGACAATGTCATAGGCAGCGTTTCTGCCGATGTGAAGCATATCCTGAAGTTCTTCAATGCTCACGACATCGGGGTAATCTCTGAAAGTATTGTTCATTTGTTTCTCCTTAAGATAAATTTTGATAATATGCAAATTCTGCCGAAACAGAGTTTGCTATTGTTGTCGGTGCATTAAACAAAGCTGAAATCAGATATGCTTTTATGTTTTTGATTTTTGTTTCACTGCTTTCAATACAACCGACAATATATTCAATGTGTTCTGCAGTAAGTTTTCTGAATCGTGAAATAACAACTTCTCTCGGAAAATCACTTCCGCCGATTCTGACGGTGGAGCTTGTCCCGGAAATAATATCTGCCATAATGAGAATTATTTCCCTGACTATTTCCGCATCTGCGTTTATGCAATCATATTCAATCTGTTCTTCGATGCTTTCTATCAACCGTTCATACTCGATAGATGGATGGAGGTAACTGATGTTATTGTAACTGTTGTTATTATAGATTCTTTCCGATATTGAGAACTTTTGATTCCCGTTTTCAGGAACTTCTGAATTCTCATTATCGGATTTCTTATGTACTGTTTTGAGAATTCTCAGAACGGATGGTAAAACAATGATTTTATTCGGTTTCCCGCAACCTTTTCTTTGCTTGAAAATAAGTCCATGATATTCAAGTTCGTTGACAAGTCTTACCGCTTTTCCGTGACTACAGCCAAGCTTTATGCAGATTTCTTGAATGGTGTAGTACACAAACAGATTACCGTTCTTATCCGTAAATCTGTCCGCATTTATCTGCGATACCCCCATCCTGTCAAGAATAAGAGAAAATAATAGTTTGGCTTCTGCAGATAATCCTGAAAAATTCGGATCGTCAATCAATGCTCTCGGCAATTTAATAAACGGGAAATTGTTGCTTGAATTATCGCTCAATTTATCACCCCGCTTTTCTTCCGAGACCGACGTTTTTTGCGTGTTCTTTTGCCTTCTTTTTCTGTTCATCCGTTCTCGGAGGGAGCAGTCTGATTGATATGCAGTTTTTCGGAACTTTGTATAATTCGCCTCCGTATTGGTCTGTATGCTCGTGAATCAAAATGCCGGCATATTTGTCATCATACTCCTTAAAACGCCTTTTAAACGGCTTTGAGTTAATGTAAACAGACCAGTAATCTTCCGCAGCATTTGAGAGAAAGATATTCTCTTTTTCATATTTGGTTAATCGTTTCATTTATGCCTCCTTTTAAGTCTTTGTTTTTATCCTCAAATCGTCTGATTTATGAGTTTCGAGCATGGTAGGGTAAATATACCCTAAGGCGGTTTACTCTTAAAAAAACTGTTGTTTGAGACTATATTTCTGAAGTTAATTTTCATGTTTGGCTCCTTTTTCGGTAGTCTTTTGTGGTGTGAATTAACTTGTAAATATTTCTTACAAAATCATTTATAAATTTCAAATACCCAGAAAAGTTGGTTATTTGTTGAACGTTTAGAAATTGTTTACATTTGATGTTGTACTATCCCGATAAGTGTCTTTAATTATCTTTTAACACCTAAAGTGGCAAGATTTTTGCCCATTTAAAAAAAATTTTTTAATTTTTTTAAATTTTTTGCTGTTTCGTTTGAATAGACTGTTTCATAAAATTACAATAAACCTAAAACCGGAAGCTTTACTTCCGCTTTGAAAAATTTTTACAACAGTAAAATAAACCTTAAAATGGAAACCTAATGTCCACTTTTTAAAAATTTTTCAAAAAAATTACTCCTCCGACGGTTTATCCATCGAAGGAGTTTAAGGTATATTATTAAATTTAATTCGACAAATTGGAATTTGTCTTTATCATTTCATAGAGCATAGTTTTATCGGATGCTTCGGGTTAGTTTGTATTGTGTTTTCATTAAATACAACATTTTCTGTAATTATTTCAACCTCGGGATAAATGATTTTATCTGCTTTTTGTACGATATCAAAACAAAGCTTTGATTTTTTGAAATCTATATTTTTCAGTGTTATATTTTCAGTCGGATAGTTTGAGTGCAAAAGAATATCAACATCATTTTCTAAAAAGATATTCTCGAGAGTAATTTCACTTTGTGGAACGCACACGCAACCGGGATAATAACTGCGTGCATATGTGTCATAATTAAGATTTATCGCAATTCCTATATTACGCTTTTTCTGAAGTCTGCAATTTCGTATTATTATGTTGTGACAACCGCAGTCATATTCTTCCGTATTGCGCACAACAACCCAATTTATACCGTCATATTCCATAATTCCTTTTTCGTGGCAAGGCGGCGTATCGGAAGTGTAAAGCTTTCCGTCTTTCGGATTCATCAGAACACGGTATGTTCTGCCGTTAACCGCAACGGTGTCCGAATGCTGAACCTGCATTCCTTTGTGCCATCTGCACCAAGCCCCACCAAGAATCCTGCAGAAAAAACCGGTTGTTGAGTTATCATCCAGATCAATACAGTTTTCGATTATTCCATTTTCAATCCAACCAATATGAGTG
>JAZRJH010000220.1:0-2311 GCA_045645685.1 Acutalibacteraceae bacterium | reverse complement strand
AGCAATGGGTGAAGCGCTCGTCAAGCTCCGTTCAAACGGTAAACTCTATTCAGGCAAGGGCGTTTCAACCGACATTATCGGTGCAAGTATCGTTGCTTATATCAATGCTCTCAACAAAATTGTCTATGAGGAGAAAGCAATATGAAACTGTCATTTTCCACCAACGGATGGCAGGAGCTTTCATGGTCTGAATTTGTAAGCACTGCCAACGAACTCGGTTTTTCGGGTATTGAAATCCACAACATAACAGACGACAGGTTCACCGGAAACGATGCACCTTTCAATAAACAGAATTCATCCGCAACAGTCCACAAACTCCGCGAGAATTCACTCACAGTCTCCTGCCTTGATACATTCTGCAACATTGCAGATGCCGCAGCAGCAGACGAAGGCTATGAAGAAATTGCAACCGCAATTGAAATTGCCGCAAGAATCAGATGCCCCTATGTCAGAATCCACGCTTATGCAACGGGCGAAGACAAAAAAGTTGAAGATTCAACGGTTATTTCACTTATCGGCAGAGTAATTGAAAAAGCAGAGCAAGATAATGTTGCACTTCTTGTTGAAACAGTCGGTATTTATGCCGACACATCAAGACTCCGTGACCTTCTCAATGTTTTCGCTTGCGACAATCTCGCAGCTCTCTGGGATATCAACCACCCCTACAGAGATTTCAGCGAAGAACCCGACACAACAATCACAAACCTCGGTGCTTATATCAAGCACGTTCATATCAAGGATTCGGTTGTTGAAAACGGCGAAGTGAAATACAGACTTATCGGTGAAGGTTCACTCCCGATTCAGACAATGCTCAACGCTCTTGAATCGGTTAACTATGACGGCTTCCTTTCATATGAATGCCAGCCCGAAACAATGGAAGACTTCGGCGTTGCCGAAATTGTATTCCCCCACTTTGTCAATTCAATCACAAATTACGACAAAAAGAAAAAAAGCGAAGAGCTTCTTTATACAAACAGAAGCGGTTCAGGCAAATTCGTCTGGGAAAAATACAAGCTCATCAACAAAACTTTCTCCGAAGTTCTTGATGTTATGGTTGAAAAGTTCCCCGATCAGCTTGCTTATAAGTACACCACTCTTGATTATACAAGAACATATTCACAGTTCCGTGACGATGTTGATAACTGTGCAAGAGCACTTATTGCTCTCGGTGTAAAACCCGGCGACAAGGTTGCCGTATGGCTCACAAACCTTCCCCAATGGTTCATCACATTCTGGGCAACAACAAAAATCGGTGCTGTTCTTGTTACCGTAAACACGGCATATAAGATTCACGAGATTGAGTATCTTCTCAGGCAGTCCGATACTCACACCCTTATCACAATTGAATCATGCCTTGATTCAAACTACGCACAGTCAATCGCAGAGCTTTGCCCCGAACTCGAAGTTGCTGTTCCCGGCAAACCTCTCCATTGCAGAAAACTTCCTTTCCTTCGCAACATCATCACGGTAGGATACCGTCAGAAGGGTTGTCTTACATGGGAAGAAGCTATGGATATGGCTGTCAGAGTTCCTGTTGAAGAAGTTTATCGCAGAGCGGCGGCTGTTGACTGCCACGATGTTGCAAATATGCAGTACACATCAGGCACAACAGGATTCCCCAAAGGCGTTATGCTCACTCACTACAATATCGTCAACAACGGTAAAACAATCGGTGACAGAATGGATATGTCAACCGCTGACAGAATGATGATTCAGGTTCCGATGTTCCATTGCTTCGGCATGGTTCTTTCGATGACATCAATGATGACTCATGGCGGCACACTTTGTCCGCTCCCCTATTTCTCGGCAAAGTCATCACTCGCTTGTGTTCATCAGGAACACATCACCTGCTTCAACGGTGTTCCCACAATGTTCATTGCGATGTTCCAACACGAAGACTTCGCAAAAACCGATTTTTCATACATGAGAACAGGTATCATGGCAGGTGCCAACTGTCCGCCTGAGCTTATGAAACGTGCTGCAGCAGAAATGAATATGACAGAAATCATTTCTGTTTACGGCGAAACAGAAGCTTCTCCCGGTTGCACAATGGGCGAGGTCAACGAATCGCTTGAAGACAGAACAGAAACCGTCGGAAGCGCATTCCCGAATGTTGAATGCAAGATTATCGATCCCGAAACAGGCGAGGATTTACCTGACGGCGAAAACGGTGAATTCGTTGCAAGAGGCTATAACATTATGAAAGGTTATTATAAAATGCCCAAAGCAACCGAAGCCGCTATCGACAAGGACGGCTGGCTTCACAGCGGCGATATCGCCTGCAGAAGACCTGACGGATATTATCTTATCA
>JAZRJH010000219.1:0-18475 GCA_045645685.1 Acutalibacteraceae bacterium | reverse complement strand
ATCGGTCATACTTATTCAACCGTAGCGGCTGATACAATGGCTCGTTATAAGAGATTTCAGGGCTTTGATACCTTCTTCCTTACAGGCACCGATGAGCACGGTCAGAAAATCGAAGATAAAGCAAAGGAAGCAGGCGTAACTCCCCAGACTTATGTTGACAATATTGTTGACGGAATCAAAGATCTCTGGAAGCTCATGAACATTTCTTATGATAAATTCATCAGAACAACCGATGATTATCACGAAAAGGCTGTTCAGAAGATTTTTAAGAAGATGTATGACAAGGGTGATATCTACAAGGGCCATTACGAAGGTCTTTATTGCAAACCCTGCGAATCATTCTGGACAGAAACTCAGGCTGTTGACGGCAAATGCCCCGACTGCGGCAGACCTGTTACAAAAGAAAGAGAAGAAGCATATTTCTTCAAACTTTCAGCTTATGCAGACAAGCTCGCAAAATATTATGACGAGCATCCCGGATTCATCGAACCCATCAGCCGTCAGAATGAAATGGTAAACAACTTCATCAAGCCCGGTCTGCAGGATTTGTGTGTTTCCCGTTCATCTTTCAAATGGGGAATTCCCGTTCCCGTTAACGAGGATCATGTTATTTATGTCTGGCTTGATGCTCTCACCAACTATATAACAGCTCTCGGCTACGGAAGTGAAGATGATTCGCTTTATAAGAAATTCTGGCCCGTTGATGTTCATCTTATCGGCAAGGATATCATCCGTTTCCATATGATTTACTGGCCTGCATTCCTTATGTCGATTGAAGAACCCCTTCCCGAAAAGGTT
Organism: Acutalibacteraceae bacterium; assembly: GCA_045645685.1. Lineage (GTDB taxonomy): Bacteria > Bacillota > Clostridia > Oscillospirales > Acutalibacteraceae > CAG-177. Next base: position 17,677 of record JAZRJH010000219.1, on the reverse strand, counting down.
TTTGCACACGGCTGGGTTCTTATTGACGGCGGCAAGATGAGTAAGTCTGTCGGTAACGTTGTTGACCCCGTTATTCTTGCTGAAAGATACGGCGTTGACGCTCTTCGTTACTATCTTCTCCGTGAATTCACATTCGGTTCAGACGGTTCATTCTCAAATGAAAACCTTATCAACAGAATCAACTCCGACCTTGCAAATGACCTCGGTAACCTTGTTTCAAGAACTGTTTCCATGGTTGAAAAGTATTTCGGCGGCACAATTCCCACCGAAAGAGCAGCAGGGGAATTTGATGACGAACTCAAGGCTCTTGCACTTCAGACAAAGGCTGATGCAGAAAAAGAACTTGATAAGTTTAATTATTCAATCGCTCTCACAAATATCTGGAAGCTTGTTTCCAGAACAAACAAATACATTGACGAAACTGCTCCCTGGGCGCTCGCAAAGGATGAAGCAAACAAAGCAAGACTTGCCGAAGTTATGTATAATCTCTGCGAATGCATCAGAATGGTTTCTGTTCTTATCGCTCCCTTCATGCCCTATACCGCAGAAGAAATCAGAAAGCAGATCGGCGTTTCAACCGAATTTGCATGGGACGAAAGCGGCGTATTCGGCAAGGAAGCAACATACACAGTTTCAAAGGGCGGAATTATCTTCCCCAGAATCGATCTTGAAAAGGAACTTGCAGAGCTTGAAGCTGCAAAGGCTGCTGCAAACCCCGTGAATCCTCTTAAGGAAGAAATTCAGGGCGTTGCAAAAATCGGTATTGACGATTTCTGCAAGGTTGATCTTCGTGTTGCAAAAATCGTTGAATGTGAACCCGTCAAGAAAGCAAAGAAACTTCTTAAGCTCACTCTTGATGACGGAACAGGCGATCCCAGAACAGTTGCTTCGGGTATTGCTCTCTATTATAAACCCGAGGAGCTTATCGGTAAGAGCATTATTCTTGTTTCAAACCTTAAACCCGTTGTTCTTTGCGGTGTTGAAAGCCACGGAATGATTCTTGCTGCCGATGCAGGCGAAAACGATGTCAAGGTTATCTTCGTTGACGGAATTCCCGCAGGAAGTAAGGTAAGATAAATGAAAAAAATCTTTGACAGTCATGCACATTATGACAGCGATGCTTTTGATGCTGACCGAAAAGAGCTTGTAAGCGCCCTGCCCGAGCGGGGCGTTTGCGGTATCATAAACTGTGCAAGCGATATGGCATCATGCCTTTCAACTCTTGAACTTGCTGATGAATTTCCGTTTGTTTATGCAGCTTGCGGTGTTCATCCTCACGAAGCGGAAGGTCTGAAAGACGGCTATCTTTCCGTGCTTAAGAAATTCTGCATGGAAAAGAAATGTGTTGCAGTCGGTGAAATCGGTCTTGATTATCATTATGACTTTTCGCCCCGTGATATTCAGAAAAAAGTTTTTGAAGAGCAGCTTATTCTTGCCAAAGAACTCGGTCTGCCCGTTATTATCCATGACAGAGATGCGCATGAAGACACAATGAACCTTCTTAAAAAATATACCCCCAAAGGTGTTGTTCATTGTTTTTCAGGCTCTGCCGAAATGGCGAAAGAGATTGTAAAACTCGGTATGTATATAGGTCTCGGCGGTGCGGTAACATTCAAAAACGCTCGCAAACCCCGTGAAGTTGCCGAAATTGTGCCGTCGGACAAGCTTCTGATTGAAACCGATTGCCCCTATATGACTCCCGTGCCTTACAGAGGTCAGCGATGCGACTCGTCATTTATTCCTTATACTGCTCAGGTTATTGCTGAAGTCAGGGGAGTAACCGCTCAGGAAATTCTTGATATTACGCGTGAAAACGCAAATAAACTTTTCGGATTGGAGCTTTGATATGTTCTTTCATGAAAAAACTTATGATATAGATGAACTTGTGAAGTGGAATTTACATCTGCACACAACTTTTTCAGGTTGCGCAAAACCCGAAATGAAAGTAAGAGATATTGTCAGGGTTGCTGATGAAGCAGGTCTTGAGATGATTGCTCTTACCGACCATAATTATATTCAGAAGAAGAATGCCGTTGCATCCCAGAAGATTGAGCTTGAAAAACAGCTTGAAGGTTTTGAACACAATGTAAAAGTTCTTATCGGTGCGGAACTTTCATCTTACGGTATCAACAAATTTGCAGATGATATTGAAACCGATAATTCTCTTGATTACAGACTTTACACAACCAATCATTACCATCAGGGATATTGGGAGCACCCCGATGTCATAACTCCCCGTGCCTATGCGGAACATATGCTTGCAATTATGGATAAGGTTATCGACAGCGGCAGAGCAGACTGCTTTGCCCATCCTTTCATGGCAGGCTATATCCATGCATTTGATGATAATCATGATGTTACAAGAGCTTTTACTGATAACGAAATCGGCGATATCATGGAAAAGGCAAACAACCACGAAATTGCATGGGAGCTCAATGTTCCTGCTGTTCTCGGTGACCCCGAATTTTTCCATCGTTATTTCCAGATCGGAAAGGAAGTCGGCGTTGTTTTCAATATCGGATCTGACGGTCATGTGCTCAGCAGAGTCAACACAAAGCAGTATGCCGATGATTTCAAAAGAATTTTATATTAATTAATAAAACCCGCACAGAAATGTGCGGGTTTCTTAAGATTTTCTTAATTTGATTGATAAAAACTCACATTTTGTTGACAAAAATTGTTCCTTTTTCTATAATAGCCGAAGATTAAATTCAAGGAGAAAATAAAATGATTGCATTTATCTCGGCAGTACAGAATATTATACGCAGTGCAGTGTCTATAGTATTGATTGTTCCGTTGCTTCTTACTGCATGGATTCCGGGAGACCCTGACACCCCGGTAATGGTCAATGCCAATGCGACCAATCCTTATATCAATGAATATCTTGACACAGATGTTTCAGCTCATCGTTCAGGTGCAGGTATCGTTCCGCAGAACACTCTTATGGCTTTTGAATATGTTATGAAGAACAATAAAAAGCTCGGTGTTGATACTTTTGAGTTTGATGTTCAGATAACTGCAGACGGTGAACTCATTCTTCTTCATAATCTTACATATGATGACACTTCAAATGCCGTTGAAGCATTCGGATATAAAAATGTTTATGCATCCGAACTCACTTTTGAAGAAGCATATAACAATCTCAATCTCGGCGAAAACTTCACTCCCGATGACGGTGCAACTTATCCTTACAGAGGATTAAGAGGCAAAGATATTCCCAAGAATCTTCGTGTTGTAAAGTGCGAAACCGTAATTGACTATATTGAGAAAAACAGCAAAGGAAAAGACTTCAGATATATCATTGAAATCAAGAGCAAAGGCGAAGACGGAAAGAGAGCCGCTGATAAGCTTTATTCAATCATAACCGAGCGAAACATGAAAGACAAGGTCATCTGGGCATCTTCCAAAGAGTTTGTTTCAATGTATATGGAAAAGCAGTATCCCGATATGCCCCGTTCGGCAAGACTCACAGAAGTTGTAATTTTCTATATTTATTCAAGAATGAATTGGGATTTGTCAGATCTCGGTGTCAGCTATATAGCTCTTCAGATTCCTTACGGAAAGAATGCATTGAACAACTTCATCAATCTCGGCACAAGAGAATTCATCAACTATGCTCATAAGAATAATATTGCCGTTCAGTATTGGACAATAAATGATGCGAAATATGCAGAAACGCTCGTTCTTAACGGTGCTGACTGCATTATGTCGGATTATCCTCAGATGATATTCGAAACAGTTGATTCATACAAATAAAAACAAGCCACACACAAGAATCTGTGTGTGGCTTTATTGTTTATATTCAGATTTTCTTTCTCTTCATGCAGCCTAAACCGATTGCCATAATGATTGCAAAAATAATAAGGTAACCGGGAATCATTTTTCCGTGAGCCTGGAATGCGGCAATAACCATGAATATACTGCCGAGAATCGCAAGAACGGGAGCAACATATCTCTGGAATCCCTTGAAATCCTTCTTTGTCATCATCTTGAAGAATATGGGAATATAGAAAGGATAAACAGTAACAATCGGAAGCTCTGTGGGGTCAAATGCAAACATACCGAGCTTATCGCTGAAATCGCTCAGCTGTGAGCAATAGAAGAAGAAGAGCCATAATATGCAGAGAAGAAGTCCGATGATAGCGGAGTTTGTGGGCATATTGGTGTGCTTATCAACTTCGCTGAAAATCTTGGGTGAAGGACCTCTGCCGCGGCTTGCGATTGAATACATACCTCTGGAGCATCCGAGCATAAGACCGTTGAGAGTGCCGACACATGAGATAATAACAAAAACAAAAATTCCCGTGCCCATAACATTGCCGAATACGGAAGCGAAAGCGTGCTTTGCTCCTGCCTGACCGTTAGCCATCATTTCAGCATTGGGAACTGCGCCTGCAAGACCGATATAATAGAGAACATAAATTGCAACAATTGCAAATGAGCCGATGATAAGAGCTTTGGGAAGATTCTTCTTGGCGTTTCTTATTTCAGCATTGATTGATGTTGCGATAATCCAGCCTTCGTATGCAAAGCAGGTTGCGCAAACAGCTTTGAAGATTGCGGTTGAAGTGGGAATTTCATTAACAACCGTTGTGAAATTTTCAACCGTATATCCTTTTGTAAGACCGTAGATTGTGCCTACAACAGCCATGAGTCCGAGCGGAACAAGTTTTACAAAGGTTGTTGAAACCTGAAATTTGCCCGAAATAACGGGGGAAAGTGCATTCAGAGCAAAGCTCCCGATAAGATAAACCGCCGAAAGCACAAAACAAAGACCGCCCGAGATATCCGCTTCTGCACCGAAAAACAGAACAAGAGTGTATCTTGCAGAAAGCCATGCAAGTGCCATTGTGAGAGTCGGATAATAGATGGTCGAAAGAAACCAGCCTATTATATAACCGTATTTTTCGCCAATCATCGCATCGGCATAGTCAACAACGCCGTTGACCTTTTCGTATTTTGTTGCCATGATTGCAAAAGCATATGCGCACACAATCATTATTGCGCCGCCGATAATCCATGAGAGAATGCCGAGCTTAAGGTCGCCGCCCGTATGGTTAAGAATGGATTCTGCCTTAAAGAAAACACCGCTTCCGACTACTATGCCCACAACCATGCAGATAGCTGTCAGCAAGCCGTATTTCTTTTTGAGTTCATTTGCCATTTATTCAGCCTCGTTTCATTATATTTTTTCTGAAAACCTTTTGTTTATAACGATTACATCAATTTTCTTGCGAGATCGTTAAGGAAAAGTTCGTTTTCAAGTGAAACGGGGGTTGTATCTTTATTGATATGAACAAATTCAATGTCCATAATTCTTGCAAAGTCACGAAGCATTTCAGCATCTGCATCGTATGAAAGAACTGTGTGATGTGCACCGCCTGCGATTATCCAGCATTTTGCGCCTGTGCAAAGGTCGGGCATTGCTCTCCACATAACTCTTGCAACGGGAAGATTGGGCATGGGAAGAATGGGTTTAACACATTCGATATCCTGACAAATCATGCGGAGTCTGCCGCCCATATCAACAAGGCTCACAACAACTGCAGGGCCTTCTTTTCCTTCAAAAACAAGTCTTGCAGGGTCGCCTTTGCCGCCGATTCCGAGCGGATGAACTTCGATTCTGGGTTTTTCAGCCGAAAGAGTGGGACAAACTTCAAGCATGTGTGCGCCGAGAGAATATTCCATTCCGGGTGCAAGATTGTATGTGTAGTCTTCCATGAAAGCTGTTCCGCCGTTCATACCTTCAGTCATAGCTTTCATAACAGCGGTCATTGCCGAAACCTTCCAGTCACCTTCGCCGCCGTAACCGTAGCCCTGCTCCATAAGTCTCTGGCTTGCAAGACCGGGAAGCTGTTCCATGCCGTGAAGATCTTCGAATGTGTTTGTGTATGCTTTGCATCCCTGCTCACCAAGCATTTTCTTCATTGCGATTTCTTCTTTTGCCTGATAACGGACTGCATCGATGTTGTCTGTTGCGAAGTCATATTTCTCTGCATATTCAGCCATAAGAGCATCAACTTCAGCTTCAGTAACAGCGTTGATATATTCAACAAGTGTTCCGACGGGCCATGTGTTAACCTGCCAGCCGAGAACTTCCTGAACGCCTACTTTGTCGCCTTCGGTAACTGCAACATTTCTCATGTTATCGCCGAAACGCATAACCTTGAGATTCTTTGAGAATGCCGCACCTACAGCCGAGCGCATCCACTTGCCAAGCTCTGCAAGAACTTTTTCGTCCTGCCAGTAACCCATGATAACTTTTCTGGGCATACGGAGTCTTGCAGCGATGAAGCCGTGTTCTCTGTCGCCGTGAGCAGCCTGGTTGAGATTCATGAAGTCCATGTCGATTTCTTCATTGGGAATATCTCTGTTATACTGTGTTGCAAAATGGCAGTAAGGCTTCTGAAGTTCCTTAAGACCGTTCAGCCACATTTTTGAAGGTGAGAAAGTGTGCATCCATGTGATGATACCTGCGCATCTGTCATCGAAGTTTGCTTCTTTGACAACCTGAGTAATCTCTTCGGGAGTTTTTGCGGTAACCTTGTAAACAACTTTGCAGGGGAGAAGACCGCTTTCGTTCATTTTTTCTGCCATTTCAGCAGCTCTTTCCGCAACGATATCAAGAACTTCGGGGCCATAAAGGAACTGACTGCCGACCACGAACCAGAATTCATAATTTTCCATATACATATAAAATCACCCTTTGACATTTTTATATAATTTTATCATTTATGCGGAGTTATGTCAAACAAAATTCTTTTAATTGTTCATTATTTAAGAAGATACTTGAACTATAAATAAATATCTGTTATAATAATACGGATAAAATAAAACCGATTGGAGTGACCGGTATGAGTATGAAATATGTTATCAAGTATAAGTCAGCAGGCGAGGTTGTAACAACAAATGCGGTTGAAACTGATTTTTATTCACTTGATATTACCGAAAAAGCAGACAGATACACCGTTGTTCTCAATCCCAAGAAGGACTTTGAACTCGTTGATTTCTATGCGGAAACCGATTATAAATTTGAGAAGGATGACTGGTTCTTTGTCGGCGGTTATCAGTCATGGACAAAGTCAAGAGAATATAAGTGCGGACATATTCAGAGAGGCGTCAACAAGATTTCAAAAATCCATCCTCTCGCAAGCCATGCCGCAAAACTTTTCGGCGATCAGTACATCGTTGATTATTCCGAAATTCCCGGTGAATTCCACAGCCATTGCTATACTTACATAAGAAACGGCAAGAAGGTTAAACTTTTCGGTTCGTTGAGCGAGAAAACAGGCTTCACATATTTTAAGGTGAAGATGAACGATAACTATTTCTCAATCCACAAGGATGTTCTCGGCAAACTCGTTACAGAACCCTACACCGTATTTGATGTTGTATATTACGAAGGCGGATATGAAGAAGTTTTCGATAAGTATTTCGCAAACTTCAATATGCCCGAAACAAGACACGGTCTTATGAGCGGTTACACATCATGGTATAACTATTTCCAGAAGATTGACGAAAAGATTATTCTTCGTGACCTTGAAGGTCTTAACTGCGCAAAGAGCGATGTGAATATCTTCCAGATTGATGACGGTTACGAAACCTTCGTCGGTGACTGGCTTGATCCCTGCGAAAAGTTCCCCAACGGCATGAAGTATGTTGCAGAAAAGGTTCATGCAAAGGGTTATAAAGCAGGTATCTGGATTGCACCTTTCAGCTGTCAGAGAGTTTCAAGAACAGCAAAGGAACATCCTGATTGGCTTATCAAAGATGAAAACGGCAAACCCCAGATCGGTTGCATCGGTTGGGGCGGCGCATACACACTCGATATTTATAATGATGAAGCAAGAGAATATATCAAGCATTTCTTTGATGTAATTCTTAACGATTGGAATTATGACATGGTTAAGCTTGACTTCCTTTACAGCGAGTGCATCTCTCCCAGAAACGGTAAGTGCCGCGGTGAAATCATGTATGAAGCAATGCAGCTTCTCCGTGAATGTGTTGGCGAAAAGCTCCTTCTCGGCTGCGGAATTCCCATGAGTGCCGCAATCGGCGTTTGCGATGCCTGCCGTATCAGCTGCGATGTTGACCTTAAATATACTGGCAAGATTTATAACCATATCCATGTCAATAACGAAATGCTCAGTGCACAGAGTGCTATCAATAACTCGATTTTCCGCCGCCATCTCAACGGCAGAGTGTTCATGAATGACCCCGACGTATTCTTCCTGAGAAACCATAATCTTAAGTTCAACTGGGAACAGAAGCATCTTCTTGCAAGAATCAATAACCTTTTCGGTAACGTTCTTTTTGTTTCCGACAATGCAGGTGAATTCAACAAGAAGCAGGTTGAATATCTTAAGAAGTATTTCAAGAAGACAGGCGAAGTTGTTAAGTCAGCCGAATATCTTGACGATGAAATCATCAGAATTGAAATTGATGATAACGGCAAGGATAAAGTTCTTGAGTTCAACCTCAAGAAAGGCGAGCTTATCAGAGATAACTGATTATAAAAATACTCCCCATTGTTCAATGAATGAGCAACGGGGAGTTGTTTTTTTATTTCATAAGGTCTTTGTATTGATAAACCTTGACATAGTCAACGATGAATTCAGCGCCGTCTGCAGGAATATTTTCTCTTTCAGACGGAATTCCGTCTTCGCCCTTCATTTCAACGGAAAGAATAAGATATTCTTCGTTCTGGCTCACACCGCCGAAATCTGTGCGGAATGTTTCAACGCCGTTAATATAAAAGATATATTCATTTTCATTCCATTCAAGACCGTAGGTGTTGAATTCTTCGTAAGGATTGTTTTTAAGAAGGAATTTTGTTGCGCCGAGCTTTTGATGAGCATCGTTATAACCGTCAAAATGCAGATTTGATGTTACCGCATTTTCGGGGAAATCACCGTAGCAGTCGCTTTCGAAAATATCAATTTCCGTGCCGTCTCGTCCGCTTCCGTCTTCATCAAAAACTCCGCTGTTCATAAGCCAGAATGCGCTCCAGATATCTGCACCTTTGGGAAGAATGCATCTGCATTCAAAATAGCCGAATTTCTGGCTGAAGCCGTTGGGTGCATCGCTATCGGTGTCAATGCCTGCCGAATACCAGCCTGCGCCTTCACCGCCCATACCTTCTTCAAGATAGGTAACGGGAATGATAAGATTGCCGTTTTCTGTGTGTGCGAGATACTGATTCCAATAACTGCCTTTTCTTGATACGGTTTTGTCTCCGTATTGATAATGACCTGACCATACACTTCTGTCAAGCTCACCGCTGAATTCTTCTGTGAATGTTTCGGTGAAATTATCAAGGTTGATTTTCTGACCCATGGGATAAATGGGGATGTCAAGAGATGTGCAGATAAGAATTATGATTGATGCGAAGAATGATACGATACTCTGTAAAAAGTTCATTATATTTCTCCTTTTTATTTCTTAATGAGTAAATTATAAATTTTAATTTTTATATAGTCAAGTTTAATGTTGAAAAAATGAAAGATTTGTGATACTATTTTTTATCATTAATAAATAAGGGTTTTGGATATGTATTATTTTCTCGTTATAATGGCAGTTGTGCTTTTTTCCCTGCAGTTTCTTTTTAATCAGAGATTTGAACAAACAAGAGGGTCAGGTCTTAAATCCGCACTCGAGTTTTCTCTCTATAAAAGTGCTGTAATTGTTGTGATTATGCTGATAATCAGCGGATTCAAAGTTGATATAACTCCGTTCAGCTTTGTTATGGCTGTGATTTATGCTGTTTCGGGAATTGCAATGACAGTTTTCAGTATGAAGGCATTTGCGGTTGCGAATCTTTCGGTTTATTCCGTTTTCTCAATGCTCGGCGGAATGCTTCTGCCGTTCATTCTCGGCGTCGGATTTTATAACGAAGAACTCAGCCTTTTCAAAATTATCTGCTGTTTGCTGATTGTTGTTTCGGTTCTTCTCAACATCAAAAAAGGAGCGCAGGATAAAAAAGCAATCATCTATTATATGGCGGTTTTTGTTCTCAACGGTCTTGCAGGGGTAATTTCAAAAATTCATCAGTCATCCGATTTGCCCCATTCGGACAGTTCGGGATTTATGATGCTCACAAGTCTTGTTACAGTTGTGATTTGTGCGGTGATGCTTCTGATAAAATATAAAAAAATCTCCGTTATCAAAGGCAAAGAGCTTCTTTTCGCTTCGGGTTACGGTGTGTTCAACGGTGTAGGCAATCTGTTTCTTCTTATTTCGCTTGTGCATCTTCCCGCATCGGTGCAGTATCCGCTTGTAACGGGCGGCGTTATGCTTTTTTCAACACTTATTTCCGCAATCCGCAAAGAAAAAATATCAAAAAAAGAATATATTGCGGCGGCAATTTCTTTTGCGGCAAGCGTTTTGATGGCATTTTAAGGAGTGTGAAATATGGAACTTGTTCTTGTTACCGCCCTTGGTGTAGGTGGCGCAACCGTTATCGGTGCGATAATAGGCTTTATTTTCAAAGGAATTTCTCATAAGCTTTCCGATATGGTGCTTTCTTTTGCGGCAGGTGTTATGCTTGCGGCGTCTGTTCTCGGACTTATTATTCCTTCGCTTGAATACGGCGGAAAATATGGTCTTGTCAAAACTGTTTTCGGCATTTTTCTGGGTGCAATCTGCCTTAATCTTATCGACAAACTTGTGCCTCATCTTCACAGGCTTGCAGGCTCAGATATTGAATCACATAAAAAAACAAATCTCAGCAAGGTTTTGCTTTTTGTTATGGCAATTGCGATTCATAACCTTCCCGAAGGCATTGCGGCAGGTGTCGGTTTCGGCTCGGGTGATAATTCCCGTGCGCTCATTATTGCGGCAGGCATTGCTCTTCAGAATATCCCCGAAGGAATGGTTATCATAACTCCCATGCTCTCTGCAGGAGTCAAACCCAGCAGAACTTTTCTCATTGCAATTCTTACGGGCGTTGTTGAAGTTATCGGAACTCTGATCGGTTATTTCGCAGTCAGCTTTGCTTCGGTTATTCTTCCGTATGCACTCGCTTTTGCAGGCGGAACAATGCTCTATGTTGTCAGCGACGAAATGGTTATTGAAACCCATCACGAAAGTGAGCGCGGTGCAACTTATGCGCTTCTTGTCGGCTTTTGTGTTATGCTTGCAACCGATGTTTTGCTTGGATAAGGTGAGAATATGAATGAACTTTGCAATTTGTTCCTGAATCTGAACGATAATGAAAATCTTACTCTTGAAAAAGATAAGATTTATCATGTCAGGCAGGATGATTCATTTGAATTTACGGGATATTTCTGCACCAATACTGCCAGAAGAAACGAAAATCCCGACGGTCTGCGCCGTACTGCAATGTTTATAAAAAACAAAAAGAATATTGTTATTGACGGCAACGGTGCAACCGTTGTTGTTCACGGAAAAATGACTCCTTTTCTTTTTGACAAATGCGAAAATATCACCGTTAAAAATCTTTCGGTTGATTATGCTTGTCCAACTATGTCCGAATTTAAAGTTTTGTCCAATGATAACGGCGTTTGTGTTATAAAAATCAATCCCGATTGTCTTTTCAGGATTGAACACAACAATCTCATCTGGCAGGGCGAAAACGATAAAAACGGAAATCCTTATTGGGAAGATTTATATAACGGCAACAAAAGGCATATCAAGGTGTTTGACCCCGTAACCGAAAAGTGCCGTGACTTCAGAAGAGATAATCTTAAGTTTGAAAAGATTGAGAAGATTGATGATTTCACATTAAGAGTATGGCTTGAAAACAAGGATGCCGATTTTACCGAAGGAAGTATTTTTCAGACAAGAAATATTATCCGTGACCAGACGGGTGCATATTTTAACCGTTGCAAAAATCTCTGTTTTGAAAATCTGCGCATAAAATTTATGCACGGTCTGGGTATGGTTTCGCAGTTTTGCGAGAATGTTACCTATAAGAACTGCGATTTTACACCTGCTGACGGAAGAACAATTGCCAGCACGGCTGATTTCTTCCAGTTTTCGGGGTGCAAGGGTGAACTCGTGATTGATTCGTGCAAGGCATGGGGCGCTCAGGATGATTATGTCAATGTTCACGGAACACATCTTCGCATTGTTGAACAAAACATATCAGAAAAGAGCATCACAGTCCGTTTTATGCACGATGAAACATGGGGATTTCAGGCTTTTGAAAAAGGCGATGAGCTTGAATTTATAAAATGGGATACCCTTATTCCTTATGATAAATCAACGGTTGTTGATTTTGAAAAACTCAATGACACAGATATAAAACTGACTCTTGATAAAGTTCCGAGCGGAATTGTTCTTGAAAAAGATGTTGTTGAAAATGCAACATGGACACCCGATCTCCATGTTTTCGGCTGTGATTTCGGGCCGACGTCGGGCAGGGGAATACTCTGCACAACAAGGGGCAGGGTTGTGATTGAAAACAACCGCTTCAGAAATCTCTGGGGCCCTGCACTTCTTATTGAAGATGACTGCAATTTCTGGTTTGAATCGGGTTACACAAAAGAAATTGTTTTTCGCAACAATTTTGTTGATTCGTGCGAATATGCACAGATGTGGGAGAATGCTCCCGTGATAAGATACACTCCGAAGATTATGGATGAGAATTCAACGGAGTATGTTCACGGCAGGCTTGTTCTCTCAGACAACACATTCAGAAATCCGAGAAACGGGAAGCATTATATCCATCTTGAATATCTCCGTGAAGCGGAAATAACCGAAAATAATTTTGATGCTCCTTATGTTATTATTCAAAAAACAGTCGGAAAAATATCCGAAAATAATAACAGCTGTCTTACCGATTGAGTAAGACAGCTGATTTTTTTTATAAATCGGAATAGTTGATTTTCTTGTCTTTGAAATAAAATTCCTTATCGTGATCGCTGATTTCACGAAGAATTCTGCAGGGATTTCCGACCGCAACTACATTTGACGGGATGTCTTTTGTAACAACGCTTCCGGCTCCGATAACAGTATTGTCGCCGATTGTTACACCGGGGACTATTACCGATCCTGCACCGATCCAGCAGTTTCTTCCGATTCTGACGGGGAAATTATATTGATAAGTTTTTTCGCGAAGTTCGGGGTCAATGGGATGTCCTGCGGTTGCAACAACAACATTCGGCCCGAACAAAGTATAATCACCTACATAGATGTGTGTGTCATCAACAAGGGTCAGATTGAAGTTTGCATAAACGCCTTTTCCGAAGTGGCAATGTTTTCCGCCCCAGTTTGCATGAAGAGGAGGCTCAATATAGCAGTTTTCGCCGATTTCGGCAAACATTTTCTTGAGCATTTCATCTCTTTTCTTCAGTTCAGTTGGTCTTGTCTGATTGAAATCATAAAGCATATCAAGGCATTTGAGCTGTTCTTCCATTATTTCATCGTCACCGGGCAGATATAAATCCCCCGAAAACATTTTTTCTTTTTCTGTCATGTGTTTTCTCCTTTTAATGCCAAGAATCTGCTTTCAAGCTCTTCGTAGTGCATATAGTTGTTTGCCTGCTCAATAAGATTCACGGCTTCTCTGTGAGGTTTTGTGGCTCTCATATAAACAGATTCAGCCTTGAGATAAGCCTTAAGTTCTTTTCTGATTCTGATGCTGTCAGCAAAACTTTTGGCTTCTCTGTTTATAATTTCTGATTTCACATTCTCATCGGGTACATGAATATTATCAATTCCGTATTTTCCGATAAGAGAAGATGCTTCTTTTTTGCATCGCGCAAGTCTGATTGCATCCGAGCGGATTTCTTTTTCTTCTTTGGTAGTCTTCGGAAGTTTTTTTGCAATCCTTAAATCATCGGAAGCGTTTTCATAATTATATAACGAACCGTTGATAATATCATTCTTTGCATTTTCAAGCCTTGCCTTGCCTGCAAGTGAAGAAAATTTCATAAGGTCATCCATGATGATTGAAGCTCTTTCGATTGCCAGATTGGTTTCTTTGGCTTCTTTTCTTGCGGATTTTTCAGTTTTTCTGCTGACGGAAATCTTGTTTTTCTCTGAATTTTCTTTTGCCTGACGGATAATCTCCATGCAATCGCAAAGTTCATCGTCTTCAAGAACGCCGAGCGAATAGTTTTCGAACATTGCACGGATTTTGAGAACATCAACATAAGCACGGTGTTTGTTCTCGGTTAAGTCATAGAAACAGAAGGGGATAAGGTTGAGCAGTGCACCGAATGCCGAGAATAAAATAAGAACTTCAAAAAGATTGTTTCTTATTGTGTCGTTATAGAGAACATTGTAATCATCGAGCAATCCCATTTTTTCATAAATTGCAGGGTAAACCATTCCCGTGAAGAACCCGATAACCGTTCCGATAATTCCGAGCGGACCGAAAAGACCGTCAACTCTTACGCCTGTTTTCCATTGATGATAATCACGCATATCAGCGCTGATATTGTGCTGAACAATGTTCCAGAATGTGTTTACAAAGTTATTGATATACCAAAGAACACAAACAAGAATAATATTCTGATAAACAAAATAAAGGATGCTCAGAATAACAATGTTGATTGAGTTTGCGGTAATAAGAAGATTTCTTTTGCCCATTGCTTTGATTGCAAACGGTGCAAGAAGCATTGACCATAAAGCGGCGTTTCCGATAACGGTGTTTGCAATTCCGAGCGATGCCTGATACTCTCCGCTGTTGCCGTAAACAAAAGACCAGCCGAGAACAACGCCGTAACCCGATTCAAGAAAAGCAACCCATGATGCCGCCTGAATTATCCAGTAATATTTATTTTTTGCAACTTCACGTATTGCATCAAAGAGCCTTACGGGTTCGGGTTTTTTCTTCGGAAGAATGAGTCTTTCCTTGACTTTTCTGAAGAAAACCGTGCTGATTATAAGACCGATAAAAGTAAAAACGGGATAGATTATTCTGTAAGTCCAGATGTTGTTCAGACCCCATGTGAGACCTGCGATAAGCGGAATGAAAAGATTTGTGATTGTGGGCGCAAGTGAATAAATAACCTGAGTGATGCTCATCACAGTTGCTCTTTCCTGAGCATTCGGGGTTATTATCTGCTGAAAATACGAATAGCTTTCGGTGTAAAAACAGAGAAAAACGCTCATGAGCATATACATGAACCAAACTATAACCGCTTTGGTGATGTATTGCATGTTTTCATACGGAAGCCAGACGAAAACAGTTGCTATCAGAACAATCGGAAGAGCTGTTTTTCTTATGAACGGAAGAAATTTTCCGCCCTTAAGATTGTGATTGTCATAATACCAGCTGCGAAAAATTCCAAGAGGAATTCCGACAAGATTTGCAACGATAAGCATAACCTGAAGATCAACAGGTTTTAAGCCGATGCTTGCACCGACAAGGAAGTTCGATGCGCTCAGACCGATTTCCGAAGCAAGAAGAACAGTCCAGAAAACGCCGAATCCCGCACCGCTGAGTGCCGCAGTTTCTTTGTATGGTATATAGTTTCCTTTGGCAGGTTCATGCCAATATTCTTTTGCAACAGAGAGCAGATTTTTTGCTTTCTGAATTATTCCTGTTTTATTTTCCACAATACCGCCTCCAACCCGATTATATCATATAAAATCAATATAGTAAACCAAAAAATAAAAGACAGTATCCGCCGATAACCGATGGATACTGTCCGTGAATTATTTGTGATTCTTAATGTAGTGTTTGTAGAACTTAACGCAATGTGCTGTTTCTGTTACTCCGATGCTTTCGTTTGCAGCGTGCATTGCAGCGAGCTGTTCGTTGCTCATCTTGATGGGGCAGAAACGAAGGCAGTTATCAGCGATTTCCTCGTAGTGACGGCAGTCTGTGCCGCCTGTCATAAGATAGGGGATAACGCCCGCTTCGGGATAGCATTCGTTAAGACATTTCTTGAGATAGTTGAATTCTTCGCCGTTCCAGTCAACGCAGTTTGATGCGCTTCTTGAATGGATAAGTTCGAATTCAAGGTCATATTTGTCAGCATATTTCTTGAGAACGGCAAGTGACTGCTCTGCATTCTGATGGGGTGAGGGTCGGAGATTGCAAACAATATATGCTTCCGAAGGAATAACATTGGGGGTGTGTGAGCCTTCGGCCATTGTGCAGCAGAATGTTGTTTTTACAAATGCATTGCACATGGGAGAAACAACGGGAAGAACTTTGGTGAGAAGTCCTTTGAAAAGCCACATATTTCCGAGAACCATTCTTAAGGGGAAGCCGAGAAGCGGTGCGGCGTTATCAAGCATTGCATAAACGGGGCCCGATATTTCTGCCTTGAAAGGCTTATCCTTTTCGATGTCTGCAACAAACTTTGAAAGTCTTGCAAGGGGAGTGTTGCTCTTGGGTGTTGATGAATGACCGCCCTTGCCTTTTGCGATAACCTTAAGGTCAATATAACCTTTTTCAAGAACACCGATTGCAGCGCACCAACCCGCCATTGTGGGAAGTGCATTCTTGAGAATTGCGCCGCCTTCATCCATTGCAACATCAAGGTGAACACCTTTTGATTTAAGATAATTAACAAGAGTGGGTGCACCGTTGCCCGAGATTTCTTCGTCAACGGATGATGCAAGATAGATATCGCAAGGGGGTTCGTATCCTTCTTCAAGAAGTTCTTCGATTGCCTGGAATTCAGAGAAAACGGTTGATTTGCAGTCCATTGCGCCTCTGCCGTGGATGTTGCCGTCTGCAATTTCGCCCGAGAAAGGATCTCTGTCCCAGTTGGGTTCGTCTGCTGTTACAACATCCTGATGACCCATAAGAAGAACGCCGTTTCTCTTCGGGTCTTTACCTGCCCATCTGAAAATAAGGTTTCCTTCAATTTCAGTCTTTTCGAGCTTTGAGAAAACAAGGGGAAAGTTTTCTTTCATAACTTCGTGAAGTTTATAAAACTGTGAAAGATCTGTGTTCCCTCTGAGCGAGATTGTGGGAACTTTTATCATTGCAGAGAGTTTTTTTGCATAACTGTCAGCTTCTTCTTTTGTGGGGTTGATTGCAGGTGCATCTGTGCGGGGCTTTGCTTTGATGATAACTGCTCTGACTGCAGAAACAACAAGGAGAACAACAAGGATTGCAAGAATGCCGAGCAGGGCAAAACCTACATATTTCATGGTATCATATCCTTTCAGAAAATTTACCTTAAAATTATATCATCATTAATCTCAATAGTAAAGTGGAAATCTGAATTTAAATAAAATAAAACCCGAAAATCACCTTGCAGTGAAATTCGGGTTGATATTTATTTGTCGGATTTAACTTTTTTTCTTGATGCTGAAATCATCAACATAATAAATCCTGAAGCGAGAAGAAAACAAACAAAAATTAATTCATTTCCGTTGCCGGTGTCGGGCATTATTGAATCGGTGTAATCATCGTCAACGGGTGAAGAAATAACATTATCTTCTGAACCTTTATCTGTTTCAGGAGTAATCACAGGAACAAATATAATTGTGTTTCCCGATCCGGAATCTGAAGAACCGTTGCTTCCGCCTGTCGGTTTATCTTCTTTTAATTCAACGCCAAATCCGCAGGTCTTGCAGATTCCGTCTTCAAATTCATGCTTACCGTTATCTGTTTTGTCACCGCAAACACATTCGTGCCAATGATTATCATCGTCTGATGACCAATCGTCGCTGTGATTATGTTTGTGGGTAGCAGGAATGCTTTCACCGCTTTCGAGAAGAACATCGCAATCAGCACAGTAAATAT
>JAZRJH010000218.1:0-3612 GCA_045645685.1 Acutalibacteraceae bacterium | reverse complement strand
ATAAAATGGCATCAGAAAAGATTGCAGCAATGATTGAAACAATCAAAGAACTTACAGTACTTGAACTCTCAGAGCTCGTACATGCAGTAGAAGAAGAATTCGGCGTATCAGCAGCAGCAGCAGTTGCAGTAGCAGCTCCCGCAGATGCAGGCGCAGCAGCAGCAGAAGAAAAGACAGAATTCGACGTAATTCTTGCTGAAGTTGGCGCAGAAAAGATCAAGGTTATCAAGGTTGTTCGTGAACTCACAGGTCTTGGTCTTGCAGAAGCTAAGGCAGTTGTTGACGGCGCTCCCAAGGCTCTCAAGGAAGGCATCTCCAAGGAAGATGCTGAAGCTGCAAAGGCTAAGCTTGAAGAAGTTGGCGCAAAGGTTGAAATTAAATAAGTTAATTTTAACAAATCAATCCGTTCTGTTTCGGCAGGACGGATTTTTGCATCAAAAAAAGCTTGTGCAGTTGTTTGCACAAGCTTTTAATTTTATTTGTTTTGTTTTTCTTTTTTTCGCTCCATCCCCCAGAGATGAATGATTCCTTCGTCATTGAGAGCCTTGACAAGCACAAATGTTATCGGAAGAATAAAGATTCCGAGGAATCCGAAAATCTGAACGCCGAGATACATTCCGAAAAGTGTTATCGCAGGGTGAAGACCAACATTCATCGCAACAAGTCGGGGTTCAATTACCTGACGGATAACCGTGATTAAAACATAGAGAACAACAAGAGCGATTCCCAGACCGATGTTGCCCGTAAAAAGATTGAAAATTGCCCACGGAATAAGAATTGTTCCCGTGCCGAGAACAGGCAGAATATCAACGATTGCTGTTATGATTGAAATAACAAGTATATATCCGCCGTCATAAACACCGATGAGTTTCATAATATTGAGACCTATCGAAACTTCGCAGAAAGTGATGAATATGAGCGTTGCATAGGATTTGAGCATCTTCCCGAGAATATCTCCGAGAATTCTTCTTGTTTTTACGATTGCCATTTCATGCTCACGGGAAATGTTCTCGCTGATGAGCAATCTGAATTTATCGTAGTCACAAGTAATGAAGAAACAGGCTATAATACCCATGAAGACACCTGCAAAAACAACGGGAATCTGCTTTGCTGTTGAAAGAAGACCGCCGAGCGGCGTTGCGAGGAATGATAAATCAAAACCGCTTTCAACCGACTGCATCATATCCGGAGTTTCTGTCTGAGAAGCAAGCAGAAGTCTGTCAACAATGCCGGTTACAGAATCCGTCACCGTTTTTTCGAGCGAATCAGGCAAGACGGTGAGCCTTGCAAGAATCCAATCCTCTGCAGAACGAATCAGCGCAGGCAAATCTGAAAGTCTTGACATTATATATTCGCCGAAGCCTTTGAACTCAACGAAAAGTCGATATCCGACAAGCACAATCAGCGATAACACAACCGAGATTATCAGCAGAACCGCAACTGCACCGAGAATATTCTTTTTGATTTTTGTTTTTTCGGAAATTGTTCTGAGCGGTTTCTGAAGAATTACGGCGATTGCCAGCGCAACAATAAACGGCGCAACCAATCCGAAAGCATACTTCATAAACAGATAAAACAATACGACGATAACCGAATAATAAGCTATGTTTATCAACGTCGCTTTTCTCTTTTCGGTAATTTCCATTCAATATCCCCCTCTCGAAAAGAGTTTACATTGTTATTTTACACCATTTTTCACTAAAAGGCAATTATTGTTAGAAAAAAGACATAAAAATTTAACAAAAGTTCAAAATATCTCTTTATTATTTTGAAAAAGTGTGGTAAAATCTTTTTAATTAGTTATTTTTAAAGGAGCGATTCGGATGTATGTTGCCATAATGGGTTACGGCGTGGTCGGTTCTGGTGTTGCAACACTTCTTAATAAAAACCACGAACACATCGTTAAAAAGAGTCTGCAGAGCGATATGCAGCTCAAATATATTCTTGACCGCCGCACATTCCCCGGTGACCCTTATGAACATCTTCTCATCTCCGACTTCTCAAAAATCGTTGAGGATGACGAGGTAAAGATAGTTGTTGAAACCATGGGCGGACTTCACCCCGCTTATGAATATGTTCTTGCAAGTCTTAAAGCAGGCAAGAATGTTGTAACCTCAAACAAAGAGCTTGTTGCCGCAAAAGGCTGTGAGCTTCTCAAGGTTGCAGATGAAAATAATGTTAACTTCCTGTTTGAAGCAAGTGTTGGCGGCGGTATCCCCATCATCAGACCCATCAGCCAGTGCCTTGCTGCAAACGATATTGATGAAATTGCAGGTATTCTCAACGGTACAACCAATTTCATCCTTACAAGAATGATTGTTGACGGAATGACCTTCGACGAGGCACTCCTTCTTGCTCAGAAAAACGGCTATGCAGAGCGTGACCCCTCCGCTGACGTTGACGGTCATGACGCTTGCAGAAAGATTTGCATCCTTGCAGCTCTCTGCTTCGGCAAGCACGTTTATCCCGATTCGGTTTATACCGAAGGCATCCGCAAGATTGACCTTGCAGATGTTGACTATGCCCGCTCATGGGGCGGTGTAATCAAACTCATCGCAAGAGCCAAGATTCTTGAAAGCGGAAAGGTTTCTGTTATGGTATCCCCCGCTTTTGTTCAGAATCACAGCCAGCTTGCTTCTGTTGACGATGTATTCAACGCAATTCTCGTAAGAGGCGACGCTATCGGTGATGTTGTATTCTACGGCAAGGGCGCAGGCAAGATGCCCACCGCAAGTGCCGTTGTTGCAGACGTTATCGACTGCGCAAGACATATGGAGCGCAAGAAGTTCTTCGGCTGGGCTGACAGCGAAGACGGCTATGTTGCAGACCACGGCGAAAGCGCATCTGCTTTCTATGTTAGAGCAACAACAGAAAATGCCGCTGCAGCTCTCACTCAGGTAAATGCTCTCTTCGGCGCAGTCAAGATGCTTGCAAGAGACAATGCTCCTGACGGCGAATTTGCTTTTGTTACCGATATCATTTCCGAAAAAGATATGGCAGAAAAGCTCGCTCTTATCAATGAATCAAAAATTGAATCGGTTATCCGCATAACCGATTATTAATCCCGGTTTGGAGGTTCAGTTATGGGTTTAATAGTTCAGAAATTCGGCGGCAGCTCCGTTGCCAATGCCGAAAGAGTTATGAATGTTGCAAGAATCGTTACCGATACTTACAAAGATGGTAATGACGTTGTTGTTGTTGTTTCCGCTCAGGGCGATACAACTGACGACCTTATTGCAAAAGCAAACGAAATCAATCCCAAAGCATCAAAGAGAGAAATGGATATGCTCCTTGCTTCGGGTGAACAGATTTCGATTTCACTTCTCGCCATGGCTATCGAAAGTCTCGGCTTCCCCGTTTGCTCGCTTCTCGGCTGGCAGGCAGGTTTCTCAACAAATTCCGTTTACGGTTCAGCAAGAATCAAGAAGGTTAATGCAGACCGTATCAAGATGGAAATCGCAAAGAAAAACATTGTTATCGTTGCAGGCTTCCAGGGTCTCAACAAGTATGATGACATAACAACTCTCGGCAGAGGCGGTTCTGATACAAGTGCAGTTGCAATTGCAGCTTCAATGCACGCTGACCGCTGCCAGATTTTCACCGACGTTGAAG
>JAZRJH010000217.1:0-16091 GCA_045645685.1 Acutalibacteraceae bacterium | reverse complement strand
ATTCGTTTGAATATTACAGTTCACTTGATAATCAAGGTCGTTGCGGTGTTGTGTACGCTTGTATAGGAAAAGATATAATGCCAACCGCAGAACGAGGGGAAACTGGTCAAATAAAACCTACAGGATGGCATACTGTAAAGTACGATATTGTTGATGGAAAGTTTTTGTATAACCGTTGTCACTTGATAGGTTGGCAACTTACAGGCGAAACTTCAAATGAAAGGAATTTAATAACTGGAACACGGTACTTGAACATTCAAGGAATGCTGCCATTTGAAAACATGGTTGCGGACTATATAAAAGAAACTGAAAATCATGTATTATATCGTGTAACACCTTGCTTTGAAAAAAACAATCTTTTGGCACACGGAGTACAGATAGAAGCTTATTCCGTTGAAGATGATGGCGCAGGTATTTGCTTTAATGTTTTTTGCTACAATGCCCAACCGGGTGTAACTATTGACTATTCTTCGGGAAACAGCAAGTTGATAAATGACACTTCTGAAAATACCACTCCAAAAATCACAGAAAAAGTCAGTAAATCAACAACTCAAAAACCTACATCTAATAGTTCGGTAGAAAAGGCAGATTATGTGGCAAACACTAACACAGGTAAATTCCATTACCCAAGCTGTTCATCTGTTGACGATATGAAAGAGGAAAACAAGATGTTATTCAATGGAACACGAGATGAATTGGTTTCGGATGGATACATACCATGTAAACGTTGTTGTCCATAAATAAATCATATTGAAAAGGAAAGCAATTTATTATTGCTTTCCTTTTTTTTAAAAATTATGTAATCTTTTGTTGTTTTTTAGTATATGTTTTTAGGGAGACTTTTAAATAATAAAAAATGAGGTAAAAATTATGGACTTTATTAAAGACATTGACGAGAAAGAAAAAAAAGAGCTTGTAAAAAACATTACTGATTTTTATAATCAAAACAAAGAAAACTGTGACCAATATTATGAAATAGCTCGTTCAACTAAAGGAATATATACAGAGATTAAATGTGAAAAAGAGTATAAAGAATATTTAGTTAAATCTTCAGTAGTTATTCTTACTGCAAACCCATTTGAAAAGAATATTTTACATATGATTGCTAAAGGGAAAAATAAAATTAAACACATTCAGGTAAATTGTTCTAATAACGAATCTTGTCCGTTGCATATAAACATCTATTTCTTTTCAATTGGTGAGTTCAATGTTATGCATTTAGAAGGAGCTCAAACTGGTTCCTATTCTATTGGTGGTTCAGCGGATTTGGTTAGATATGTTATTGGCAATCCTTTTTGTTACCCTTCTTGTATCATTTCTTTTGGAATTTGTTTTGGAAATGATTATAAAAAGCAATCATTGGGTGATACAATTATTTCTAGGAAAGTTTACCCATATTTTATTTCTGCTAAAGTTAACGACTTGGGATTAACAATAGCTGATAACAATATTTTTAAGATTAACGATAAATTAGATTCACGTCTAAAGTTTCTTGAAGGACAAAACTATTTTGAGTCAGATCATGTTTTTTATGGCAATATAATAACTGGTGAAGCTGTAATAAACAATGCGATTGTCAAAGAAATATTTACGAAAGCTGCGACTAACCAACCAATACTGGGTGGAGAAATGGAAAGTTATGGCTTATTTAAAGAATGTCAAGGTTTTTCTTTTTCATTACCATGTTTAACCTTGAAGTCCATTTGTGACTGGGGTGTAGCCAAAAACATAGATGACCTTATAGATCATGAATATCCTGATAATTTGAAAGATAGAATCCAAGCCTATACTGCTAAAATAGCATACGATGTTTTGGAAAAACTTTTTTACACATGTGCAGGGGTATTGGACAAATCAATATATGATAAATATTTAGAAAGCATTAAAAAGTTAAAGAGCAACAAAAGTCATACGTTAACAGAGGTTTCTTTAAATAGAATATCAAAAAAATATCAATCTGATTATGATAAAAGTATTTCTCAAGACTGTATAGATTTTATAATCTCTGTTTTGTCTTCAGAAAAGATTTTAGAAAAGACTGATTCAAAAAATGTATATAAAATAAATTGAAAGGATATTATATAATTTATGTCGGAAAATATAAAAAAGATAACAATAAATAATCTGTTAAAAGCTGATTCTTTTACACAAGATTACACAGTCGTGGATACCCTGTCTGCTGATAATGATCGAAAATTGATAGAGAACAACCAGGTTTTTTTTGAACATATATATGAAGGAAAACAGCATTATCTAACGATAAACGGAGAGAAATATTTTGGAAGAAAAATAGACCAGTGGATGCGAAACGAGGTTGAGGAGTCTAAGAATAGTCTTTTACTGATTGTTGAAGGTTACGCAGGTTGTGGTAAGTCAACGTGGGTTCAATCATTTTTGTACAATCACTTTGGCAATGAAAATTACAACTATAGTTATTATAATTATGATGTTGGAACACATTATAGTGAATGTGATAAAATAAATCCTATCAAAGAATTTATATTAAATGGATTAATCGAACAGATGGCTAATGTGTTACTTACCAAAGATGGCGAAGAAATCTTTAAAGTATTTAAAGATTTAACAATTCATCCTAGACTTAAAGGACTTGATGTTAAT
The DNA here is from genome assembly GCA_045645685.1 of Acutalibacteraceae bacterium. Taxonomy (GTDB): domain Bacteria; phylum Bacillota; class Clostridia; order Oscillospirales; family Acutalibacteraceae; genus CAG-177. Next base: position 13,472 of record JAZRJH010000217.1, on the reverse strand, counting down.
AGGGGACTATGGATGTCTTTTTCAAATACTGAATCTGTTAATACAAGCGTTGAAAAGCTTTGCAGGCATCCGGGAAATCTAGAATCGGCAAAAACAGATTTTTTTGTTTCGATTTACACACAACTTCAGAGCGAACAATTCAACACTTACAGACTTTTATGTTTGGATTATTTGTGGAGATTAGCTCAATATATTGTTAATCCAAACAAGTACAGAAACAATTTATATGTTTGTTATGATAATTTAGATGCAATCTATAACAACAATATATTATGTGAATTCAGAGACAAGTTAATTATTTTCAGATATAATTTATCAATATTTATTAATGCTTTAAATTCTATTAAATATTGCAGATTTAAAATTCCCCCTTTTGTTATTTTTACAACATATCGTAAAATAACCGAAAGTCGAACTAGAGGGTCAAATTTGGAAATGATAGATGATACCAAAAAAGACAAAAAGTTTGTAAAATACATTGAAATTTCCAATTTATATAATTATCAGGAAATAGTAAGAAAACGTATAAATCATTTTAGAAAAAAGCTTGGTTCTGATAATATAGGCGGTGAGATGACAGATGTTTTATTATCTCAAATGCTTGATATTGAAGAATTGTTGACTGTAGATTTCTTTTCTAAAGGGTATTCTAAATTATGGAATAATAATTTCCGTTCTTGTAGTAATGTGCTTTCTAGAGTAATTGAAAAATACGATGATGATGTTCAGAAATGCAAGGATTTGATAAAAGCGAAATCTGATGGATTTAATGACACAAAATCATGTTATTATGGGGCAAGTTCTGTTTTCTTGAATGTTATATGCAAAGTTTTATGTGAAGAAAAGATTTGGGATCCTGATCATCTTGATCTTGTAAATCATACAAGAGAAGTATCTGCTCAAAAAACATCTCTTTCAAGACTTATACTTACACTTCTCTCAAACAACGAAAACACATCTATACCTATTTCATATGTATTTGAAAAATTTGAGAAAGTATTTGATTATAAATATATTTGTAAAGTTATGGGACAGATGCTGACAAGAGCTCCTGATGAAATATGGAGAAGACCTATATATTACTCAAAGAACTCTTTCGTCAATGAAAGTCAGATATTTGATGATCTTTTAAATCAACATTGTTTATCCGATAAAGGCGAAATAAGCTCACTGGTTGAGTTCGCTATTTGCGAAAGCGGAAAAACATTTATTGAAAAAATTGTTCCTCATTTTGAATTTTATTCTGCAAGATTAACATCAATGCAACCTTCACTTTATTGTATTGATGAATATGAAGATTTGGAAACCGTTTTATCCACGGTTTTTTGTCAGATTAGCAATTGTGCCTCAAATCAAAAAGATTTTATAAACGATTACATTGATAAATATGATATTGATATTGAGAGATACATGCAGCTTGATTTCCATCCTAAAACAAACAAAAAAAACAGTCAGTTACATATTGAAAGAATAATCTTTTCTCATATTTCTTACTTGAATTATTATAGATTGCACTTGATTAATGGTGATAGCAAAGAAGAAAAGATTGAAAAAACAAATAAATTTAATGACATTGTTCTTTTGTACATATCTCAATATCTAGATTTATATTTTAACCATATTTCTAACTTTTCTTCCGAAAGAAAACAAATTGCTGAGAAAATGAAAGGGAAAGTTGATAAAGCAATTAAGGGTGAAGGAACTATAAGGTATATTTCGATAGATGTTGATTAAATAGTATATGTGTTAGTAGAAAAGTCAGCAATGGGTGACTTCTTATATGGAAGTCTATCCGTTGTTGACTTTTTCTTTTTAACAAGTGTAAACAATCTATGAACAGAGTATTAACTTTTTAGCAATTGTTGAAAAGTTTGCAACTAATAAAGTTTATGTTTCTTTTACAGAATCCAGGAGAGGAGGTGTATGGCTATTTCGAATTCATCAAAACGACAAGAGAAGATCCTTGAGATTTTAAGCATTCGGCGTTTTGATACGATTGCTAATCTGGCTGATGAGTTTGGAGTTAGTCGTTACACCATAATGAGAGATATTAGAATCTTGATTGAATATTCTCCTATTTATACTGTGAGAGGCCCGGCTGGCGGTGTTTATTTTGAAAAAGATTGTTTTCACACAAAAAGTGAATATGCAGCAAATAGATATTTGTCGGACAAGCAAGAGAAAACCATTCGAGATATAATTGAAGGTTTACCTCCTAATATTTCGGAATTACATAGTATATTAATTGATTTTGCTAGACCTAAATAGATATCTGCTTTCTCCTCCATTGAACATGAAAAAAGAAGCTCTTTTCATCTCAACCCAAAGGAGAAATGATATAATTTTTATCTTTTTAGCAGGTAACAGTTTAATTCCTGCTAACTAGATTTTTTGAACATTGACAATAAAATAAAAAATTATTCTTGCAACAAATTCAAGAGATGAGCCTTTTTGAAAGATACGCCATGACCATTAGCGAGCGAGAAATATCTTATTCAAAAGAATCAATTTGCAACTGATTTGGCGATGATATCCTTGGATAGAAAACTCTCCATCGGCTGTATTTCGAGCGTGATAACAACCGTCGCAAGATACAGGGTGCGTGACCTCGTAAGTAAATCGGGGGTGTAAAACGAGTGCAGAAGCAAAACTGCAGCTTGAATAATTAGAACAAAGGCAGAAAAATATGTCAGTAGTATTGGGACATATTTTTGTGCTTTTGTTCTATACAATTTGATTACTTATGTGGAGTGATTTTATGAACAGTTTGTTTGATAAGCAACTTTCAAACAATTCATCAAGAGTGTGTTCGGATGTAATGAGTGTTGAAGAGATGTGTTCTTTTTTGAAGATTAGCAAAAAAACCGGGTATAAACTTTTAAGAGAAGAAAAAATAAAAAGCCTACGAATTGGCAGGATATATAGAATTTCTAAAATTCATATTTATGCTTATTTAAATTGCAATATGTGACATCGTTGTGTTTTGTTTTAAACCTTACTATAATGGTTACATAAACATTCAATAACAATGTGCTACATAAAAAAGGAGGTTAAACAGATTGGTAGCAGGACATCTTTCTGAAAAGAAAGGTTATTATTATGCGGTAATTAGTTTTAACGATAACCAAGGAAAACGAAAGACAAAATGGTATTCAACCGGTCTTCCAGTGAAAGGTAATAAAAAGAAAGCAGAAGCAATGCTTACTGACATCAGGTGTAATTTCAAAATTCCCAAAGGGAACGAGTTGAATGATGATATGCTTTTTTCGGATTATCTTGAAGTATGGCTTACAATTGTAAAATCTACTGTAGCAGTTACAACATATTCATCATATTGCAGTATGGTAAGAAATATTATTGCACCATTCTTCAAAGAAAAAAATATCACACTGCAGAATCTTAAAGCTAAGGATATTCAAGAGTTTTATTTACAACAACTTGAACGAGTGAAAGCAACGTCGGTAATTCATTACCATGCTAATATTCACAAGGCTTTGAAATATGCTGTGAAAATTGACCTGATAGATTCAAATCCCGCAGATAAAGTTGAACGTCCCAAAAAAGAAAAATTTGTAGCAAATTACTACAAATCGGAAGATATTAATAAGCTTCTTGAAGTTTCAAAAGGTACACACCTTGAAATCCCCGTGTTGCTTGCAGCATTTTATGGATTGAGAAGAAGTGAAGTTATCGGACTGAAATGGGATGCGATTGATTTTGAAAACAACACCATTGTCATAAAACACACAGTAACGAAAGCTATCATAGATGGTAAACGAGAAACAATTATATCTGACACAACAAAAACCAAGTCAAGCAGAAGAAGTTTGCCGCTTGTTGATTTTGTCAAACAAAGGCTTTTATTGTTACAGCAAGAACAAGAAAGAAACCGATATCTTTGTGGAAGATGCTATAACAATGAATACGACGGCTATTTATGCGTGAATGAAATCGGTGATATAATTTCTCCTGATTATGTATCAAAAGCGTTTAAACAGCTTCTGAGAAGGAATAACCTTAAAGAAATTCGTTTTCACGATTTGAGACACAGCTGTGCCAGTATGCTTCTTGCAAACGGAGTTCCTATGAAACAGATTCAGGAATGGTTGGGTCATAGTGATTACTCAACAACTGCCAATTACTATGCGCATCTTGATTTCAGTTCAAAATTATTGTCTGCAGATGCGATGCTTTCGGGTCTTGGTATTGAAAAAACAGGAAGTTCAATATGTTGAGCTTGAGAAAGTGGAGAGAACTGTAGGAGAGAACTCAATAAAATGAGTGATTTTTCAAGGTTTTCTTAAAAAAATAAATCCCTCAAAAACCTAATGTTTTCAAGGGATTTGGTCTGGCGGAGAGTTAGGGATTCGAACCCTAGGTGAGTTTCCCCACACAGCATTTCGAGTGCTGCACCTTCGACCACTCGGACAACTCTCCGTATATTTGATTTCAACTCAAATATATTATCAGATAAAATCTTGTTTGTCAATTCTTTTTCCGATTTTATCTTATCATCAGCCAAAGTGCAATATTCAGAACAAGGAACACAATATTCACCGCTGTGAAAACGGCAATGTATCTTCCCGATGAGATTTTTTCCTTTGCAACAAACTTGAACGAAATCAGGCTTGCCATTGATGCTATAAGAGTTCCGAGACCGCCTAGATTGACCCCGACAAGCAGGTCCTTTATGTTATCCGTAAATCCCGAAAGAAGCAACGCCGCAGGTACATTTGAGAAAACCTGACTTGCCGCAATACCCGCCGCAACTTCATTGCCTTTTACAGTTTCACCAAGAAAACCGCTGACCGATCCGATGTTGCCGAGATTTCCGATAAAAACAAAAAGAAATATAAATGTGAATAAAAGTGAATAGTCAACTTTTGCAAGAGCTTTTCTGTCAAAAACAAGAATTGATATAACCGAAACCGCCAATGTGATGCCGTAGGGAATCACTCTGAAAACCGTGAGAAGCGCAACAAGAAAAAGAATCGCATAAAGTACACATAACTTTGTGTTTATTCCGCCCGATTCACCGTGAGAAACGACCGAGATTCTTTCTTTTTTTATAAAGAAAGCAGATATCACTATGAGCACAAACGAAAGCGCCGCATAAGGCACAACAGCGGCAAAAAAGTCCGCAATTTCCATGTTAAAGGCAGAAAAAAGATAAAGATTCTGCGGATTTCCGACGGGTGTGAGCATGCTGCCGAGATTTGCCGCCACGGTTTCAAGAGTTACCAATGGGATGAGAAGTTTTTCTTTGCCCGAAAGTTTCAGCGCAACAACCGAAAACGGCACAAATGTGATAAGTGCTACATCGTTTGTTATCAGCATGGATGAAAAGAAACAAAGCGAGCAAAGCCACAGGGCAAGACTTCTTGTTGTGCTTGCAAAACGAAGCAGTTTTTCTGCAAAAAGAGAGAAAACTCCCAGTCCGTTAAGACCTGACATAACCGCCATAAGGCAGAGCAAAAGGGCGAGAGTTTTGAAATCTATGTAGTCAATATATCCGCTGTTCGGTGTGACGATAAACGCCGAAGCTACGGCAAGAACAAATGAAATTATCAGCACAATTTCATTCTTCAGAAAATCTTTTATCTTTGCTTTTGTCATACCCACATCTCCGAATATCATTTCAGCTTGCTTTTGGCAGTTTTTATGGAAGCAATCAATAAAATTCTTATCGTGGAACAAGTCCTGTTGATAGACTCATAGGTTGCTTCATCAATATATTCGGCTTTCAAAAGCATCTCTAACCATTTTCCTGTTTCGTTTGCTTCCTTTAAAGCAATTTCAAGTTTAGCAATAAAGTCAGCACGGCTGTGACCATATTTACTTTCCGCAATATTAGCACAAACACTTGTAGCACTTCTGCCAATCTGGTTGGAAATAATTGTTTCGTGTTTTGCTTTCAATTCCTTTGTCAATCTCAAAACATCAACAGATAACTGCATAGATAAATCAGAAAGCTTATCTTCTTTCATTGATGTCACCTCTTTTGTGTTACAGATTATATCATACGTTTGCACGAAGTGCAACATCATTGGCGAAGCCACATCGTTTGTGCGAAACACAACACCGTTTGCCGTAAGGTAACCTCGTTTTGTGTCCGCTTGCAGAACGAGGTTATCCTTGGGATAAATGATGTTGCGAGTAAATTCGCAAACGATATTGTGTCCTTGCGGACACAAACACAAAAAACAAAGGACTTCTTACGAAGTCCTTTGTTTTTTGGAGCTACCGGTCGGACTCGAACCGACGGCCTGCGCATTACGAATGCGCTGCTCTACCAACTGAGCCACGGTAGCAAAACGATTACCAAGTTATTATATGATAACACTCATGATTTTGCAAGAGTTTTTTTTCGAAATTTCAGGGGCAGATTTCTCCGCCCCCTTTGATTCTTTGAATTAAGTTAATATTTTGCGGTGTAACCCATATAACCGCTGCCGTAATAATCCGCAAAACTTCCGTTTTTGGATTTTGTTTTGCCTGCAACGATATAATTCGAACCTATGCAGGCAACACACGCTGCTGTGTCTTCATTTGTACCTGCCTGCGATTTCATCGAAAGAGTTGTGCCTGATGAGTTGACATAACACACAAATCCGTCAGATTGTCCGACATTGCCGATTGATGAGAATTCACGGTTTGAGGATGTTGTGTATCCTGCAACGGCATAACCCTTTGTTCCCTTTGCAATATCGGTGATATAGTCATTGCCGTAGCCTGAAAGAACCTTTGTCCAGCTGACCGCACCGTAAGAATTGATGCCGAAAATAAGCGCATCCACGCCGCCAAGATTATTGAAATCGGAGAGCGTTCCGTCGGGGGCAATCGATGCGAAGAGTTCATACTGACCGCCCACAACACATCCGCCCGAGCCGTCAGCCTGAATTGCTCTGAATTCATCTCTACCGCTTGAAGCGATAACATAATGCCATTTCTTTGTTCCGAGATAATCATATTTGATAATCACGGTGTCTGTGTATCCGCCCGTGAGACCGCTGAATGATGCAAAATCCTTGTCAATTGAGCTTGTTGTTACCGATGCAAAAATATTTCCGCTGTTATCGGCACTCAATCCGTCAACCGAGCCGCCCTTTGAGCCGCTGAGAGCCTTGCTCCAGAGAACATTGAAATCCGAATCAAAATGGAAAAGCATTGCGCTGTTTCCCGTGTATCCCACAAAATCGCCGTTGATTGAATTGGTTTTTCCGCCGACTGCAAATCCCTTTGTTGTTTTTGCAACGGTGTTGAACAAATCCGATTCCTTGCCGCCCATGATTTTTTGCGAAATCACAGAGCCGTCTTTTCCCGAAAGTTTATAAATCAGCGCTTCGGATGTTCCTTTAGATTGGATAACTTCAATATCATCGATGCTCTGATATCCGACGGCAATGATGTTTCCGTCAGAAAGAACAGCTATATCATTGATATATATTCCCGCTTCGGAGCTTCCGTAGGTTTTCACCCATTCGGTTTTACCGTCTGCACCGATTTTCGAAACAAACGAATACGGAAGCATCCAGTTGCTTTCAAATCTGCCGCTGAAAACGCCCGATGTTGAAGTTGTTGTTCCGCAGGCAAAATATCCGCCGTCACCCGAAGGCTCAATTGAGCGGTAAACATCGTTTCCGTTTCCGCCGAAAAGAGTTACTGCAGGGTCGTTGCCGCTTATACCGTAGCGCACGGATTCACGAAGAACAACATCAAAATTCTTCGCATTGCCTTTATCGTCATAAATCATAAAATCTTTTATATTCAGTTTTGAGTCGTTCTGATAGAGTTTGCCGTCATTGTCACAAATCCAGCCGAGAAATTCGCCTTCTCCATCGGAAAGAGTTGTGGGTTTGTTGATGCTGACAAGTGTCACCGAAGCGGTGCTGTAAGAAGTTTTTGAAATCAGAACGCCTTTATAATCAATGTATGATACGGTGAATCTTGCGGAATTTGTTGCAGGTCTGACCGTAACAAGGCATTTATCATAGAAACTTCCGTCATCGGCTATTGCATAAACAGTTGCCGTGCCTTCTTTTCTGCCCTTGACCGTGCCGTTTTCAACCGTTGCGATGTCGGGATTATCCGAATACCAGCTGATTTTTTTGTTTTTTGCACCCGTAGGATCGATTTTGGCTTTGAGATTGGCTTTATTTCCGACTTCAAGAGCGATTTTTTCCTGATCAAGTTTCAGGTCGGTTACCATAACAATAAAATCCACACCCGATGTTGCGAAAAATTTATTCAGGACAGTGCGGAATATTTTTTTGAAATAAAGAACAAAATCATTTTCAACAGGAATTCCGTTTGCCATTTCAGAATATCCCGAAAGCACCGCTTCGTGAATATCAACAGCCTGTGCATTCAATGAAAATGCTGAAAAAGTTATCATCAATGCAAGAATCAAAGCGGTAATCTTCTTCATTCCGTCACTCTCCTTTCCGAAGTTTGCAACATTATTACATGATATATCCTATCACAAAACGGTCAAAAAATCAACCTTTGACAATATTATACAGATTATCCGCAAACATTCTATTGATTATGTTTTGCTATTATGATATATTTTGTTCAGAATGTTTTTCAGGAGGAAACCTTATGTGCAATTGCAATTGTCAGAGCCCCAGAAGTGATTTCTCGCTCATTGCAGATATTCTTGCGAAATACGGAAACACTTCAAGCAATCTTATCACCATACTTCAGAAAGCTCAGGATATCTACGGATATCTGCCCAAGGATGTTATGTATCACATCGCAGAGAATGTCGGCGTTACTCCTGCGGATGTTGTTGGCGTTGCAACCTTCTATTCCCAGTTCAGACTCTCTCCGATAGGAAAATATCTCATCATGTCATGCCAGGGTACTGCCTGCCATGTCAACGGAAGCGAAAGAGTAAGCGCCGCAATCTCCGAATATCTCGGAATCGGTAACGGCGAAACAACCGCCGACGGTCTTTTCACTCTCGAAAACGTCGCTTGTCTCGGATGCTGTTCACTCGCTCCCGTTATTATGATCAACGGTGAAGCATACGGTAACCTCACCCCCGATTCCGCAGTTGCCGTTATCAAAGAAATTCAGGCGAAGGAGGGCAAATAATGCGTATTATTATCGGCGAAGGCTCATGCGGTGTTGCCGCAGGTGCCGCAAAGGTTCACAATGCGATTGCCGCCCTTATGAACGGAAGCGAAAGCTTCACTCTCGGAAGCACAGGCTGTATCGGTATGTGCTACCTTGAACCCATTGTTGATATCTATGACGGAAACAAACTCGTTCACCGTCTTGTAAAAGTTTCGGCAAACGACGCTGAAGCTATCGTCAAAGCAGTTGAAACAAAAGATTTTTCGCTTGTTGAACACATTATAATTTCTAAAGAGGATGAAGAATTTCTCGGCCGTCAGACGAGAATCGCTCTGCGCCACTGCGGTCTTATCGACCCCGAATCCCTTGAGGACTACAGAAACGCAGACGGCTATCAGGGACTTGAAAAAGTCCTTAAAACAATGACTCCCGAGCAGGTTATCGAAGAGATCAAAATTTCGGGACTTGCAGGCAGAGGCGGTGCAGGTTTCCCCACATGGTTCAAATGGAATGCCGCACGTCAGAGTACAGGTGAAGAAAAATATCTTATCTGCAATGCCGACGAAGGCGACCCCGGCGCATTCATGGACAGAGCGCTTATTGAATCTGACCCCCACAGCCTTATCGAAGGTATGCTCATCGGCGCTTATGCCATCGGCGCAAAAGAAATGATTGTCTATGTAAGAGCAGAATACCCGCTTGCAATCATCCATCTTGAAAAGGCAATTGAGCAGGCAAAAGAAGCAAATCTTCTCGGTCAGAATATTCTCGGAACGGATTTCTCATGCGAAATGAGAATCAAAGCAGGCGCAGGCGCATTCGTATGCGGTGAAGAAACCGCACTTATCGAGTCGCTCGAAGGCAAGAGAGGTATGCCCAGACTCAAGCCTCCCTTCCCTGCACAGAAGGGTTACACGGATAAACCTTCAAACATCAACAACGTTGAAACTTTTGCAAACGTTGCATGGATTATGATTAACGGCGGCGAGGCATTTGCCGCAATGGGCACGGAAAACAGCAAGGGCACAAAGGTTTTTGCTCTCACGGGTAAAATCAAAAAAGGCGGTCTTGTTGAAATTCCCATGGGTAAAACTCTCCGTGATGTTATCTACGGAATCGGCGGCGGCATAAAAGAAGACAAGAATTTCAAAGCCGTGCAGATGGGCGGTCCTTCGGGCGGATGCATTCCTGCAGACCTTCTTGATACCGTTATTGACTACAAGGCTCTTGCCGCAACGGGCGCAATCATGGGCTCGGGCGGTATGGTTGTTATGGACGAATCAACCTGCATGGTAGGTATGGCTAAATTCTTCCTTGATTTCACAGCTCTTGAATCATGCGGTAAATGTGTGCATTGCCGAATCGGTACCGCAAGAATGCAGGAAATTCTCACCCGTATCGTCAAGGGCGAAGGTAAAGAAGGCGACATCGAGCTTCACGAAGAGCTTTGCGAAGCAATCAAAGACGGTGCGCTCTGCGGTCTCGGTCAGACAGCACCCAATCCTGTTTTAACAACAATCCGCTACTTCAGAAACGAATACGAAGCTCATATCAGGGATAAGAAATGCCCCGCAAAAGAATGTGTTGAGCTTCTCACATATTCAATTGATGCCGATAAATGTAAAGGCTGTACTCTCTGCGCAAAGAAATGCCCCGCAAAGGCAATCACGGGCGAAGTCAAAGCCGCTCATATCATTGATTCGGATATCTGTATCCGCTGCGGTCAGTGTGTAAACTCCTGCCGTTTCGGTGCAATCATTGTAGAATAAGGAGGCGATAAAATGGAACAGATTAAAATCATCATCGACGGCAAAGAAATAATCGGTAACAAAGGCGAAACCGTTCTTACTATCGCCGCAAAAAACGGAATCGAAATCCCCAATCTTTGCTACAACGGAAATCTTAAAATATACGGTGCCTGCGGTATCTGTGTTGTTGAAGCAGAGGGAATTCCCAAACTTCTCAGAGCCTGCTCGGCTGTTGCAACCGACGGCATGGTTATCAGCACAAATTCACCCAGAGTCAAGAGAGCAAGAAACATTGCGCTCGAGCTTATCATGAGCGACCACGAAGGCGACTGCGCAGGTCCCTGCCATCTCAACTGCCCTGCACACACCGATATTCAGCGCTATCTCAAGCAGATTGCTCTCGGTAATGACAGCGAAGCTGTTAAAATCATCAAAGAAAAGATTTCAATCCCTGCATCAATCGGCAGAGTTTGTCCCCACCCCTGCGAAACCCATTGCAGACGCGCACTTGTTGAAGAGCCTCTTTCAATCGCTTTTCTCAAGGCTTTTGCAGCTGATAACGACCTTGCATCGGGTAATCCCTATGCACCCGAAATTGCAGAATCAACGGGCAAAAAAGTTGCCGTTATCGGCGGCGGCCCTGCAGGTCTCAATGCGGCATACTATCTCCGCCTTGCAGGTCATGATGTCACAATTTACGAAGCAATGCCCGAAATGGGCGGTATGCTCCGCTACGGTATTCCCGAATACAGACTTCCCAAGGCAGTTCTTGCCGCAGAAGTTGAACTCATTGCAAAAACGGGCGTTGTTATGAAAAACAATGTTAAAATCGGCAAGGATATCTCATTTGAAGAACTCAAGACCTCCAACGACGCCGTTCTTATCGCTATCGGTGCATGGAAAGGAAGCGGTGTCGGTTGCAAGGGCGAAAAACTCGAAGGTGTGCTCAGCGGTATTGATTTCCTCCGTGAAGTCAACATGGGCAATATCCCTGATGTGGGCAATGCCGTTGCAGTTGTAGGCGGCGGTAACACCGCAATGGATGCCTGCCGCACAGCCGTAAGATGCGGTGCAAAGGATGTTTATGTTATCTACCGCAGAACAAGAGCCGAAGCTCCTGCTGAAGATATTGAAATCGAAGAAGCAATGGAAGAAGGCGTTCAGTTCCTTTTCCTTACAAATCCCGACGAAATCATCGGCGAAAACGGCAAAGTCAAAGCAGTCAGACTCCAGATAATGGAACTCGGCGAGCCTGACGCTTCAGGCAGAAGAAAGCCTGTGCCCGTTGAAGGCGAATTCAAGACAATTGAGGTTAACACAGTTATTGCCGCAATCGGTCAGAAATGCCTTCCCACGGGATTTGAAGAAATCGGCATGACAAAGTGGGGAACAATCGTTGCGGATACCGTAACAGGTCTTACCAATATCGAAGGCGTTTTTGCAGCAGGCGATGCAACCAACAACGGCGCATCAATAGCAATCGATGCAATCGCCGAAGCAAACAAAGCCGCAAGAGCAATCGATGCTTATCTCATCGGTATGCCCCTTGAATTCCACGAGCCTTATTATTCAAAGAGAGAAGTTACCGCAGAAATGCTTTCCGACAAAGAGAAAGCACCCAGAGCGGTTATGCCCGTCAAAGACCCCGAATACAGAAAGCATAACTTTGAAGCAGTTATAAATGGTTTTTCCGAAGAGCAGGCAAGAAACGAAGCAAAACGCTGTCTTGAATGCGGATGCCATGACTATACGGAATGCAAACTTATCCGCTATGCAAATCTTGATCCCATCAACCCCGACAGACTTGCAGGCGCTAAGCACGAATGCTTCAAAGAAGAAAAACTCGTTTCAATTGAGCGTGACCAGGGCAAATGTATTCTCTGCAATCTCTGTGTGCGCACCTGTAAGGAAGAAGCGCAGAAAGGCATTCTCGGACTTGTCGGCAGAGGCTTCAAGACGGTTATCAAACCCGAATTTGACAACCCCGAAACAATTGCAGTATGTAAAGACTGCATGAAGTGTGCAAATATCTGTCCCACGGGCGCATTGAAGATACTTTAATAAAACTAAGTTTGCCTTTCAGGCAAGTGAAGTTGCCCTGTAGCAGTGAATTTACTTCGTTGTGAAGTTTGCTTTGCAAGTTGTTCAGGCAAACCTAACTTCACTTTTGTTCCAAAACAAAAACTTCACTGGAATTCATTACAACTTCACTTCAATCCCCAGAGTTGAAACTTCACAAAAAAACAACCACTCGAAAAAGATTTCATTCTTCTTCGGGTGGTTTATCTTGTTCTGTTATAAACTAAAAATCTGTACGGCATAGCCGCCGGTTATCAGAATGTTTTAACAAGTTCCTTGAGATATTCTTTGAAGCCTTCTCCGATTTCGTCGTGAGTGAGAGCGATTTCGCAGTTGGCTTTCATGATTCCGAGCTTATTGCCCATATCATATCTCTTGCCTTCAAAGTCATAAGCAAGAAGTTTGTCATTCATGCCGAGTTGGGTGAAAACATCGGTAAGATAGAATTCCTTGCCTTCGGGAGTTGCGGCAAGACCTTTTTCGATAAGTTCAAAGGTTTCGGGCGGCATAACGATTCTGCCGAGAATAGCATAGAGCGAAAGAATCTGGTCGGGTGTGGGCTTT
>JAZRJH010000216.1:0-3008 GCA_045645685.1 Acutalibacteraceae bacterium | reverse complement strand
TCGTTGAATTCGTTGTCATCTTCGATGGGTGAAAGATAAATTTCGCCCTTATCTTCTTCAACCTTGAGGATGATGAGCTCGTTATCCTCTTCCGTTATGCTGTCGGGATTCTCGGGAAGGGGAAGGAGAGCGACGTATTTGCCGCTGTCTGTTTCGATTCTGTCGAGCTCCTCAAAAATGTGTTCTTTGCCGTCTTCGTCAATGATGCTGACGATATCGGGTGTGTATTCTTCTTTATTCATTATTTTATGTCCTTTCTGTCTCGATGATATTATTTTAACTCTATTTACGGTGATAGTCAATAGGAAATCGCGATAAGTTCAAATTGAATAAAAGTTATTAACATTTACAGAAAAAACTATTGACATCGCACAACAATTGTGGTATATTATAGTCGAGGAAAGAAACAAGAGAAAATCAGAACAGACCCGAAATTCAAGGTCAGCTCTCTTGAATCCCTCTTGACCATAGATTGTAAGTCAGCGGTCAGAAATTGTCAAAGTGAATAAAAGAAAGGCGGCGATACCCGATGTGCTTTGATGAACATCAGCTCGCAGCCGCAGAATCCGGCAAATAATTTCAGCAGATTCTGAAAGTGAAATCGGAAATAAATTTATCCGCAATGAGCTTGTCAGACTGCAGTCAAAGCAATTATGCTTATTGATGTCGGCGGGCGGCTGTGAGCGGAATAAAAATTGAATATGAAATAGAACGACCGCACCTTTGCTGTGCGGTCTTTTTGTGTTGACAAAGCGCATTAATTATTTATAATTGAGTCAGGAGTGTGATGAAAATGATTAAGGAAAAGCTTGAAAAGCTCGGTGTTCCTTCTGCTCTTGAATTCTGCGGAAAAAGAGCTGAAACAATTGAAGAATGGGAGAGTGTTGTCCGCCCTGAAGTGCTGAAAATAATGCTCGAATCTGAGTATGGCTATCTTCCGGAAGAACCTGAAAATGTGGAATTCGAAATAAAAAATACTGATGACAGATTCTGCGCAGGCAAGGCAACTCATCTTGAACTTGAAATCACAGCCACGGTCTGTGGCGGAAAATTCACCTTCCCTGTGAACTATGTCTATCCTTCAAATGCAAAGAATATCAAGACTTTTGTGCATATAAATTTCAGACCGCATATGCCCGACAAATATATGCCTTCCGAAGAAATAGCCGATAACGGATTTGCCTGCGCATCGTTCTGTTATGAGGATGTCACAAGCGATGATGCTGATTTCACAAACGGTCTTGCAGGTCTTGTTTATAAAAATTCTGACCGTGATGCAACATCTCCGGGCAAAATTGCAATGTGGGCATGGGCGGCAATGCGAGTTATGGATTTTCTTCAGACAAGAGAAGAAGTTGACAAAGAAAATATCTGTGTCTGCGGTCACTCAAGACTCGGAAAAACAGCTCTTCTGACGGGTGCGCTTGATGAACGTTTTGCGGTTGTTCACACTAACTGCTCGGGTTGCAGCGGTGACTCAATCAACAGGGGAAAACACCCCAAAAGCGAAAGAATCGGTGATATTCTTGACAGATTTGAATTCTGGTTCTGCAAGAATTATGAGAATTTCAGGGGGAAAGATGAAGAAACACCTTTTGAACAGCATTTTCTTCATGCATTAATTGCACCAAGAAAAGTTCATGTTGCATCCGCTGAAAATGATATCTGGGCAGGCCCTGAAAGCCAGTTTTTGTGCACTGCGGCGGCATCTGAAGTTTATGAACTTTACGACAAGAAGGGTTTTGTCTTCGAAGAAGAAGATTTTCTTAAAACAGGCAAATATCTCAATGACGGAAATCTCGGATTCTGTTACAGAAGCGGCAACCATTATTTCAGCCGTGATGACTGGCACGGTCTTTTCGATTTCATGAATAAATAATTTCTACGGACATCTGCAATTTTGCAGGTGTCTTTTATTATAAAAATACTTGCATTATTTTTATATAACTGTTATAATTATTCGATATTGAGATATTTATTAAAGGATGATTATATTTTGAAACGCAAGCAATGGATAGTTTCTAAAAGCAACAAGGATATTGCGGCGCAGATTGCTCAGGATCTGAGCGTTGATCCGTTTGCCGCTTTGCTTGTTACTTCCAGAGGCTTTGAAGATATAGATGAAATAAGCGATTTTCTCGATTATGATGCACCGCTTACACTTGAACCGCTTTCAATCAAGGATATGGATAAAGCGGCAGAGAGAATCAACAGAGCGATAGATGATTTCGAGCTTATCTGTGTTTTTGGTGATTACGATGCAGACGGTGTCACGGCAACGGCGCTTCTCTATTCTTATCTCGAAACAAGGGGCGCAAATGCAGTTCGTTATATTCCTGACAGACTTACGGAAGGCTACGGTCTTAACATCAGAGCAATTGAACAGCTTGCCGACAGAGGCGTGAAGCTCATCGTTACGGTTGATAACGGCGTTTCCGCAATCGAAGAAGCAAAAAGAGCCAAAGAACTCGGAGTTGATCTTGTTATCACAGACCATCATAAAGTCGGCGAAGTGCTTCCCGATGCTTATGCGGTTGTTGACCCCCACAGAGCAGACTGCCCGAGTGCTTTTAAAGAAATGTCGGGTGTTGGTGTTGCATTCAAGCTTGTGTGCGCTCTTGAAGGCGATTCGGGTGATATTCTTATTGAAGAATACGGTGATCTTGTAGCTCTCGGTACAATCGGCGATGTTGTTACTCTCACGGGTGAAAACAGAGCGATGGTCAGAAGGGGATTAAGAATTCTCAATGATTGCCCCAGAGCAGGAATCAATGCTCTTATGGAGTCTGCAAGTATTTCCGACAAACTTTTCACGGCATCAACAGCTGCGTTCACGGTTTGCCCCAGAATCAATGCGGCAGGGAGAATGGGTTCGGCAAACAAAGCGCGTGAACTTCTTCTTTGTGATGACGATAAAATTTCCGAACTCGTTGCATACGAAATTCAGAAAATGAATCAGAACAGGCAGATAACCGAAACCGAAGTGTTTCGTGACGCAGAACATATGA
>JAZRJH010000215.1:0-4101 GCA_045645685.1 Acutalibacteraceae bacterium | reverse complement strand
GCGACTTCTATGGATTTCCCTGCAAGGCTTGCGGTGCTTTCATCGGGTAAGGCGGTGCTCAGCCAGTCGTTTTACGGCTACCGTGAATGCCGTGACGGGTTTGAACACATCAATCCGAGAAGAGGCGTCAATCCTCTCGACCGTTCAAAGTGGATTCTTTATGCAAGAGGCGCATATCAGACAGAATAAACAAGACAAGCTGTTCTTTGCAGAGCAGCTTGTTTTTTTCAGCGATATCATTTCGTTCCGCCGTCATATAATATAACGAGGTGGTATGTATGAGACGCAGACGGTTTTATCCGAGAAGAAACAGTTGGATTTTCAAATCCGTTTGTGTTCTTATGATTTTGCTGATTTCAGTTCTTCTTCTCGATGCAAAGTTGCGCCCCGATTTATATGAACTTGCAGCACTTGAAGCATATGCAATTTCGTCAAAAACGGTAAATTCCGCTGTTGAAAAAATTCTTTCGGAAAGTGCGCCTGCATATTCGGAAATAGTCAGCATCAATTATGCGGAAAACAACACGGTAACGGGAATAACAACCGATATTGTAAAGCTGAATTTATTTAAGTCACGTGTGACAAACGCTATAGACGAAGAATTCTGCAAAAAAGAAAAAACGGATATCACTGTATCTCTCGGCACGGCAAGCGGAATTGCTCTTCTTTCGGGACTCGGACCTTACATAGATATCGGAGTCGGGTTTTCTTCGTCAACATTAAGCAATTTTGAAAATGTTTTCACAAGCGCAGGCATAAATCAGACCCAACACAGCGTTATGCTGAACATTGAAACAACGGTTATTTTAACCATGTCGGGCAAAAGAATCACTCAGACGGTTGAAACATCTTTCTGCATTGCTCAGACAGTTATAGTCGGCTCCGTTCCGAATGTTATGGTGGAGAGATAATTGACTCTTGATTTTTATTTAACAAGGATATATAATTTAATAATAACATAAAACAAAGGAGTTCAGACTCATGAAAAACAGTTTCAAAAAGGTTATTGCTCTTTTCTCTGCAGCATCACTTCTTTTCCTTGGCGCTTGCTCAGGCACCGAAGATATAAGAAACCATACAGAAAAAGTTGACGTTGACAAATTCACGGCAGAATTCGTTTTTAATGATAACGGTCTTATTGAAAAAGAAAAGAAATTCTATGATAACCAAAAAGTCACTTATGAATATTATGAGTGCTACGAATATAACGAAAACAATCAGATAACAAAGCGTTATGCAACAGACCTTGACGGAAACATTCTTGAAAAACATGATTCATTCACAATGACCTATAATGAAAACGGCTCGATTGATATGATTTCCGAAAACGGAATCAACTATGTTTTTGAATATGATACAGACGGAAAACCCGTGAAATATCAGAAGATTCAGAATTCCGTGCTTCTCAAAACCGTTCGCTTCGGATATGATGAAAACGGAAACAAAACAAGCGAAAAATCTTATGTACCCGTTAAAATAAACGGCGCTGATGAACTTATGTCGGAAACGGTTTATTCATATAACGAAAGCGGTCTTGTTGTTTCGGCAAAAACAACAAGTGCAAACAACATTGTCACAAACGACATTGCTTATGAATATAACGAAGACGGTCTTGTTACAAAGCACACAAGAAAAAGCAACGACGAAATAAGAACAACGGTTTATGAATATAAAAACGGCGTTCTTCTCAAGGAAACAATGGATGTTGCCCCCTCTGAAAATTCAGACCGTGACACATCAAGAAGCTATGTCACAACATATGAATATTTTGCAAACGGAAATGTTGTTAAATTCTCACGCGCAAGAGACGGCGAAGTTTATATAACAGATGCATATTCAATCGATGAAGCAAAAGGCAATTTCTCCGATTTTGACAATATCATAGCTCTTTAATCACAAAACTCCGGGTGACAGATCATCCGGAGTTTTACTATATTATAATATATACTTGAAAAATATATTTTAGTATGATATTATATATTTCCGTAAAATTTCGAATCAGGGGTGAAAACAATGATAATGGGCGAATCAGCCGAGAATTATCTCGAAACAATACTCATGATAAAAGAGAAAAAAGGCTCTGTACGTTCCGTTGATATCGCAACCGAACTCGGCTTTTCAAAACCCAGCGTATGTGTTGCAATGCGAAATCTCCGAGAACACGGATATATAACAACAGACAGTAACGGTCTCATATCTCTCACCGAAAGCGGTATGGAAGTTGCAAAGCATGTTTTCTGCAGACACGAAACCATAACAAACTGGCTTATAAAAATCGGCGTAACTCCCGAGCGCGCGGCAGTTGATGCCTGCAGAATCGAACACGTTATCAGCGAAGAAAGCTTCGAGTGTCTTAAGAAGTTCACCGAGGAATATTAATTCAGAGCCAAGCGCAGATCAGGGTTTTGAATGCGATGATTGTTCAAATTGTATAAATACGGAAAAAAGATTTCGATTTAGCGTGGTAAATCGCTAATTGACTAATATGATAAAGCATGGTATACTGTCGGTATACTGAAAAACTATAGGAGACTATTATGGACGAATTTCTTGCTACACTGTCAAAAGAAGACAGCCTTACATATGAACTTTCCATGCTTTACAAGCAGTGGGGATACAAGGAATACCGAATGGCAAAGTTTGAAGAATACAGTTTCTACAGCGACAACAGAGACTTTCTTTCAGGCAAAGGCATTCTTGCATTCAACAATTCATACGGCAGACTCATGGCTCTCAAGCCTGACATCACTCTGTCAATCGTTAAAAACGCCAAACTTTCCGGTGCACTTACAAAGCTCTACTATAACGAGAGTGTTTTCAGAATGACCGACAGCTCAATGGATTACAAAGAAATCAAGCAGACAGGCGTTGAAATTCTCGGCTCAAAGATTGATGAATATCTTGCAACGGAAGTTCTTATGCTTGCGGCAAAAAGCCTTAAGACAATCGACAAGGATTTTGTTCTTTGTGTTTCACACATGGCGTTTATCCCCTCCCTTCTTGCAGAGCTTGACATAAGTGCAAACACAAAGAAGGACATGATTAACTGCATCAAGGGCAAAAACATCCATGACCTTCGTTCAATCTGCGAAAAATGCGGAGTTGACAAAGAAAAGACAGATATCCTTGCAACTCTTGCATCGGTCAACGGAAAAATTGCAGATGTGCTTCCCGCTCTTTGTGCTCTCGCTTGCAACGAAGAAATGAAATACGCTTGTGCAGAGCTTGAGTTTGTTGCGGCTTCTCTCAAGAAGAGCGACCTTGCAGATAAGCTCATGATTGACCTTTCTGTACTCAACAACACAGAATATTACAACGGCATCATCTTCCAGGGTTATGTTGAAAAAGCTCCTTCGGCTGTTCTCACAGGCGGAAGATACGATAAACTCGCAGGCAAAATCAGAGAAAACACTCAGGCTATCGGATTTGCCGTTTATCTTGACAATCTCAATTTCTACTATAAAAAAGTCCGTGAATATGACAGCGATATTCTTATTCTTTTTGACTCAGCAGACAAGAGCGTTTCTCTTCTTTCGCTTGTTGAAAGCTTTGTTGAAAAAGGATTTTCCGTCAGAGTTGAACACACAATCCCTGATGGATACAAGGCAAAAACAGTTTATTCATTTGAAAACGGTGCATTAAGGGAGGTGTCCGTATGCTGAATATAGCTTTGCCCAAGGGCAGACTCGGCGATAAGGTTTATGAACTTTTTGCTTCAATCGGTTACGACTGCAGCGAGATTTACAGCGACAACAGAAAACTTGTTTTTGAGAACGAAGCAAACGGCGTACGTTATCTTCTCGTTAAGCCTTCTGACGTTGCAATCTATATTGCTCACGGTGCGGCGGATATCGGCGTTGTCGGTAAGGATATCCTTGAAGAAGGCGACTTTGATATTTATGAATTGCTTGACCTTGGTCTGGGTAAGTGCAATATGTGCGTTGCCGCACCCAACGATTATGTTGAGGATTTTGACAGACCTCTCAGAGTTGCCACAAAATTTGTAAACATTGCAAAGAATTATTATATTTCTCTCAACCGTGAAATTGAAATCATAAAGCTTAACGGCTCAATCGAAATTGCTCCCCTGCTTGGTCTTAC
>JAZRJH010000214.1:0-3723 GCA_045645685.1 Acutalibacteraceae bacterium | reverse complement strand
TTAATGTTTAATCAAAAGTAAATGTTATAATAATCTGCACGGTTTTAGTCAGAACGCTCACTTTCTTACATCAGAGTTTTGTTCACACATCAAAAGAAAACGGAACACCGTGAATGCAGAATGGAACTGTTACGCTTTTTTCTGTTGCTTCAACCTCTTCAACATTCTTATCAACTGAAATCAGAATCAATTCTTCTGATACAAGAGTTACACCAACACATCTGTCACGGACAACACTGTATTTGACGGTAACCTTATCGTCTTTCACGGAAACTGATTCAACGAAAACTTTGCATACGGAGTTAGGAACAGTAACGGGGATTGCAACAATATTTGATACTTCAAAATATTTTTCGTTGAGTTCTCCGTTTTCTTCAAAGCCAAAATGTTTTAGCGCAGTTTCGTGGTCGGTAATAACCATAGGTTCTTTGATATCCGTGAAGCAAATCTCGGATGATACCAACACATCAGAACTGTACGGATCAATATATTCTTTCCCTCCAAAAAGTGCAGGGAACCAGCCTGAAAACATCACAACTACTGACATTATTCCTGCGAACAATTTTGATAAAATCAGTGCCATTTCTTTTTATCTCCTTTAAAAATTAATTGGATTATTAATTTTGTTAAGCTAAAAACGGTTGTCCTCATTGTTTTGCGTTTTCAATTTCATCGCTATTTTTATTAGCCAAAAGTATGATTGTAATACTCCGGTCCGTTAAAATATGCTGTTTTTTCACCAAAAAATGAACCATCCGATTTTTTATGACCTATGTATTATCAAAAAAGTGAGGCGAAGAATTCCGCGATTTCAGCAAAGAAAAGACCTATTGATGTAATAGCGAGGCTGAAAATCAATATGCCGCTGCCGAATATTCCCGAATAAATATTGTTAATTTCATAAAATATTTTTTGGAGAACCGCTGTAAAGCTGTCGTTGGGGGCAATTTTTCTTGAAGTGATGTTTTTGGAATCGGAGGCAATCACCGTTCCGTCGGGGGTAACTATTTCAAGCTTCAAAACAGCATTTCCACGTTCGAAAGTTGAAATTACAACAGCGTTATTAATGCCGTATCTGTCGGTCTGAACGTTCAGAATTTTTGAGTCGCCCTCAATAGTCCAGACAAACTTTGCGTCGGGATGCTCGTCAAGATAGTATTCTGCACGGAAAACCTCGGATTCGGAATCTCCCGAATCGAATCTAACATCTCCGTTAAGTTTGCAATAGGGCTGAGGCTTCTCACCGTTAAGGTAAACATTCCAATGCCTGAAAAGGTTTGTGCCCTCATAGCTGACAAATTCTCTCCACAGATAATATTCCTTGCGGTCTTCATAAACGATAACACCGCGGTGGGTCGCCTGAACCTCCCAAAGGATTGCGTTCCATTCCGTTTCCGTGCCTGCAAAGCAGACTGTCGATTTATGCCAATGAGTATAAACTGTGTTGTCAATTGCGTTGTTCTGTATTTTGTACAGAGTTTTTGGTAATTCAATTTTACATAAAGGGGGAATTTTATCATCAACTTCTGCAAAATAAAATGCATGGGTACCGATGCTTGTAACGCCGTGCTCAAGCGTAATATTCCATATATCAAAACGGTATTTATACCAGGGCGGTAGCTTCCCGTACCCCAAGGAATACCAATCCATTTCACCCTCGCCGCTGATGACGAGCTCGCCGTCATCATAGAAGGTCCAGGTGAGGTTTTCGCCAAATGCACCGCAAAAGCCGCTGTCAACAACGGTTCTTTCTCCCGATGCAAATGCCGTCATAGGGATTGCCGTGAATGCTAAAATTGCGCAAAGAATAATTGCTGTTAATTTTCTTAATCCTTTCATTTTGTCCTCCCTGCAATCTTAAAATGCAACACCTATTAATTCGCTTATTGCTTCAAGCATCTGAAACCAACTATCGGTAACAAATTCCTGAATCGGTCCCCCGATTGATTCGGGAAGATACTCCAAAAGAAACATAAACGGTACAATAGGTAAAAATGGTCCAAAAAACATAGTGTTACCTCCCTTGTTTAATATAATCATATTTTCTTAGCTAAACATTGCTTGTAATGCTGCTCCGATTATGTAAGCTATCATTTCGGTTGTTTCTATAGTATCCGTTACTATATAACAAATCTTATCCCACATTTCCAGCAGAAACATAAATCTTACCTCCTTATTTCTTAATTAAATATCCGATAAATTATATCAACTACCCAAAGTCTCGATGCCATAATCGTTCCTCCTTCACCGAGTATCAATGACGAACACACGCCTATTGGAGTTTCAATTATTTCAAGCATTGTTTAACTCTTTTTCTTTAATTTGTATTTTTATTTTATAAAACCAAATTCTAAAATAAAAGTAGCTAAACAATTAAGATTTTCTTAATTTTAAATGCGAAATACAACCGCTTTTCTTCACTTATACATATTGCGGAATCTGTTTCATTAAATAAGTGTAAAATTTTAACAGTTTTGATGCAAACAAATTCTTAAGAATTAGTTAATTTCGGTTTTTCAGAGAAAACTTCAATATTGTTATTTTGGGTCAATCTATGTAATACAACGCATAATCTTTCCAAACAGAGTACAAATTAGTGAAAAGTTATATCCTATTTTAATGTAGGCTCAAGGTGTTGCCAGCTTTTATTTTTGCAGTGCTTAATTTTTAAACTTTCTGTAAACGGTATTGACAATCAGGTCTACAAGGTGTAGAATGTAAATGGTTTACAGAATGTAGAATAACGGAGGAAATTTTATGAGTGATTATCAGATGGGTACGGTTGAGTCGAAGTTTGCAGATATAATCTGGGAAAACGAGCCGATTTCATCAACCGAGCTTTCAAAACGCAGCGAAGAAATACTTAAATGGAAAAAGTCAACAACATATACGGTTCTTAAAAGACTTTGCGACAAAGGTATTTTTCAGAACATTAAAGGAACCGTAACTTCACTTATTTCAAAGCAGGAGTTTTATTCGTTACAGAGCGAAAAGTTGGTTGAAGAAACCTTTGAAGGTTCTTTGCCTGCTTTTCTTGCCGCATTTTCAAAAAGAAAAAAACTCTCTGCCGATGAGATATCAGAAATCCGAAAGATGATTGACTCTTATAAGGAGGATTAATTATGGATTCTTGGATTGATATATATAACGTATTTGCAGGATTTATCGAAAGATTTTACACAGACTTTTTCTTCTGGGTTCTCAATACAAGTATTTCAGCAAGTTTTCTTGTTGTGGCAATCATTATTCTCCGTCTTATACTTAAAAAAGCTCCCAAAGCAATGATTGTTGCGCTTTGGGGTATGGTTGCAATCAGGTTGATATGTCCGTTTTCTCTTGAAAGTGCACTCAGCCTTATTCCGAGTGAAGAAACGATACCAACCGAACAGTTTCAGTATCAGGAAACAAGACACGACGATTATGAACTTCAAATTGTTTCAAATCCTATTTATCCCGAAGAAATAGATTATAAAATGCCGGGTACTGTAGAAAACAACAGCATTAAATCAATTTATGCTTACTTCTGTTGGCTCGGCGGTATGGGCGTTATGCTTATCTATTCTGCGGCAAGCTATATAGTTATCAAGAGAAAAGTCAGAGTGTCAGCACCGTATAAAGAAAATATTCATATTTGTGACGGAATTAAAACCCCGTTTATTCTCGGTGTGTTTAAACCGAAAATTTATCTGCCGTCGGATATACCCGATGAAGAAAAAGAGTATG
>JAZRJH010000213.1:0-1850 GCA_045645685.1 Acutalibacteraceae bacterium | reverse complement strand
TGATGGCTCTGGACTGTGTTCCGGGACAGCCGCAAGGAAGATTTTGCGGTGTTTTTTTTGCCTTTGCCGCAAGAACAGCAGCTTCATTATATGCAGGAGCTTCTCTTTCTTCAAAAGTTATTGCGTCTGTCGGGCAAGCGGGAAGACAATCGCCAAGACCGTCACAATAATCTTCACGGGTCAGCTTTGCTTTTCCGTTAATCATTTCAATTGCGCCTTCGTGGCACGCTGCAGCACAAGCACCGCAGCCGTTGCATTTTTCTTCATCTATTTTAATTATTTTTCTTATCATAAAAATTCTCCTCACTTGCTTTTGTGACTTAATTATAGTACAATAATTATAACATTACGGTTGTATTTACAACGAAAAGAGAGGTTTTATGAAAAACTATATTCATATTCTTAAAAGAACAAAGCTGTTTGCAGGTGTTGGCGATGACGAAATATCCGCAATGCTTTCCTGCCTCGGTGCAAGGTTATATAACTACAAAAAAGGAGAATATGTACTGCGTCAGGGCGAGCATTTGAGTGATATTATTGTGCTTGTCGAAGGGAATCTGCATATTCAGAAAGACGATTATTGGGGTAACCGAAGCATTCTCGGTCAGGTTGATGTTGGAGAAATGTTCGGCGAAGCCTATGTTGCACCCGAAAGCGGAGCATTATTAAATGATGTTGTTGCAACGGAAAACAGCGCCGTTATTTTCTTTGATGTCAGAAAGATTATTACAACCTGTTCTTCGGGATGCCGTTTCCACTCCGTGATTGTTCAGAATATGTTTTTTGCAATATCCGATAAAAACAGAAAACTCGTGCAGAAACTTGGGCACATGTCCAAGCGAACTACACGAGAAAAGTTGATTTCTTATTTATCCGAAGAATCCAAAAAGCAAAACAGCTCGAATTTCACAATACCGTTCAACCGTCAGCAGCTTGCGGATTTTTTATCCGTTGACCGCAGTGCAATGTCAAATGAACTGTGCAAAATGCGTGACGAAGGGCTGATTGAATTCGATAAAAACTATTTCAAACTGTTTTGAGGTAAAAACCGCTTCACTATGCGATTGAGCGTTAGTGAACCGGTTTTTTGTTTTTTTATGATTCGTTAACGATTTTTCCTGTTATATGTTCGGGCTGTAATTCATAACAGACGGTATCTTTTGAAAATTTCCGAATTTCCGAATCAATATATTCAATGTCGGAAGTATATTTAAGACTCATACTGCGGTATATTTGGTTGGCTTTTTCCGAATCTTCAACAGTATTCATCCTGCCGAAAACAATGACACTGCTGATATTCAGCGACCATTCTCCGTCTTTTCTGTAGCCTTCGTCATACACGCAAAACGAAACTTTGTTGTCAGATGATATGGCATCGGTTTTGTGTCCCTTTTTACCGCTGTGGAAATAGATGTATCCGTTTTCTTCGTTGTACCAAAAATTTATCGGCAAACCGTAAGGATAGCCGTTATCACCGCAAACAGATAAAACGCCTCTTTTTTCTGCCATCAATATTTTTATAATCTGTTCTGATGTAAGAACTTGTTTTTTTCTTGCAACTTCTCTGAACATATTTTATTTCACCTCTGCAAATTGCAGTTTACCTATCTCTTTTTGTAAATAACCAATTCTGGATTTTCTCCGTTTTCTTCATAAGTGCAAACGAGTAAAAAATCCATATTAGCGGCAATACCGAAACTACGGTTGCCGCCGAATTCACATTCAAGCTGACTTCCAAGATAGGTAGCGTTATCATCAAGGAATTTTACGGTCTGACCATTCGGGAGTCGATATTCCAGATTGATAAAACTCCGCGACAAGACATTAAGGTTTTCAACCTTGGGTAAACC
>JAZRJH010000212.1:0-19292 GCA_045645685.1 Acutalibacteraceae bacterium | reverse complement strand
CGCAGAGCATATGCTCCCGGTCAGCACGGCCAGAGCCGCAAGAAGGCAACTGAATACGGTCTTCAGCTTCGTGCGAAGCAGCAGGCTAAGCGTTACTACGGTATTCAGGAAGGCCAGTTCTACAAGTATTTCCTTATGGCTGAGCGCAAGCAGGGCGTAACAGGTGAAAACCTGCTTCGTATCTGCGAAAGCAGACTTGACAACGTTGTTTATCTTCTCGGCTGGGCTAACTCCAGAGCAGAAGCAAGACAGCTTGTTACTCATGGCCATTACAAAGTAAACGGCAAGAAGGTCAACATTCCTTCATACCTTATCAAGGCTGGCGACGAAGTTGCTATCTGCGATAAGAGCAAGGAAAGCACAAAGATCAAGGCAACAGTTGAAGCTAACGCTTCAAGACCTGTTCCTCAGTGGCTTGACCTCAATGCAGAGGCTCTCACAGGTAAAGTTCTCGCTCTTCCCACTCGTGAACAGATCATGGTTCCCGTTGAAGAGCATCTTATCGTTGAACTTTATTCAAAATAATGCCCTGCCTGATTTACCTTTCACGGTATTTCGGCAGCGCATTAAAGCGACGCACGTTTTTGAATGCATTTTTAAGAGCAGGATTATCCTGCCTGTCTAAAAGGAGGGTTTTGAATGATTGGTATTGAAAAGCCCAGAATTGAAACTGCAGAGTTTTCTGAGGACGGAAGATACGGTAAGTTTGTTGTTGAACCCCTCGAAAGAGGCTACGGCACAACTTTGGGCAACAGCCTGAGAAGAGTTCTTCTTTCTTCTCTCCCCGGCTATGCCATCACATCCGTTAAAATTGACGGAATTCTGCATGAATTCAGCACCATCCCCGGTGTTAAGGAAGACGTAACTGAGATTGTTCTCAACCTCAAGAACGTTATTCTCAAAATTCACGGTGACGGTCCCAAAACAATCTATATCGATGCAAACGGTGACGACGAAATCACCGCCGGCAGCATCAAGACCGATTCAGAGGTTGAAATTCTCAACCCCGAGCTTCACATCGCTACTCTCAATTCCGATGCACACGTAAGCATGGAGCTTACTTGTGATAAGGGCAGAGGCTATGTTTCAGCAGAAAGAAACAAGCAGATGATGCAGCCCATTATCGGTGTTATTGCAATAGATTCAATCTATACACCCGTATTAAAGGTTAACTACACAGTCGAAAATACCCGTGTTGGTCAGATTACCGACTACGATAAGCTGACATTAGAGGTATGGACAAACGGAACCATCAGCGCGATGGAAGCTGTTTCTCTCGGTGCCAAGATCCTCAACGAGCATCTCAACCTCTTCGGTGACCTCTCAGGTGAGGCATACGATACAGAGGTTATGGTCGTAAAGAGCGACAATGGCAAGGAAAAGGTCCTTGAGATGACCATTGAGGAACTTGACCTTTCTGTTCGTTCCTTTAACTGCTTGAAGAGAGCGCAGATTAATACGGTTGAAGATTTGATCAACAGAACCGAGGAGGACATGATGAAGGTCCGTAACCTCGGAAGAAAGTCCCTCGACGAAGTTGTTGCAAAGCTCAATTCACTTGGCTTCGACCTTCGCAGGGATGATGAATGAGATTCATCCACTATCGTAAAGGAGTGTGAACTAAATGCCCGGTACAAGAAAGCTTGGCAGAACAAGTGACCACCGTAAGTCAATGCTCAGAGGCCTTGTTACCTATCTGCTCGAAAACGGCAGAATAGAAACAACTGTTACAAGGGCTCAGGAAGTTCGAGCAATGGCTGAAAAAATGATTACCGTTGCTAAGGACGACTCTCTCCACTCAAAGCGTAAGGTTCTTGCATACGTTACAAAAGAAGACGTTGTTAAGAAACTCTTTGATGAGATTGCTCCCAAGTATAAGGAAGTAAACGGCGGTTATTGCCGTATAATCAAGACAGGTCCCCGTAGAGGCGACGCAGCTGAGATGTGCATCATCGAGCTTGTCTGATTATAAAGCATAAATAACAAATCCCCCCACTCCAACAGGAGTGAGGGGATTTTTTTAGTTCTGTTCGCTTTCACCTAATAACAAAAAATAACAAATTCTGTAAAAAAATCCCAGAAAATACCGTTTTGTGTATTGACAATTTTGCCATAAATTGGTATAATGTTGTTACATTAAAGAGAATATTGACGGAGGTGCTATCATGTTCACAGGATTTATCAGAGAAATTGACAGCGTCGGAAGAATCGTTGTTCCCATGCAGCTCAGAAAAGAGCTTGGTCTCACCGCTACGGGAAGCAAGGTTGAAATGTTCTCCGACGGTAAGCAGATTATCTGCAGAAAAGCTGTTGCTGACTGTGCATTCTGCAAATCAGAAACAGACCTTGTAGAATTCGAAGGTAAATACATTTGCAGAGCTTGTGTTGAAAAACTTAAGGCTGCAGCAGAATAATTAAAAACTTTCTTTTATCCCTCGGCAGACTTCGGTCTGTCGGGGGATTTTTTTGTTTCGGTATGAATATATTAATTAATGATTAATCAAAAAGGAGAAGAATATGGAAGGTCATTTTTTATCGGCAGATGCGGTAGTGAGAAAGCTCGGGTCGGATAAATCAAACGGACTGAAAGATTCCGAAGCTAAACGGCGGCTCGAAAAAGACGGCGAAAACAAACTCAGCGAAAAGAAAAAAGTATCGATAATAAAAAGATTTATTGAACAGTTCAAGGACTTTTGTGTCATCATTCTTTTTGTTGCCTGCATTATTTCTTTTGCAACGGGAATTATGGAAGGGAGTAAGGATTTTGTTGAGCCGATTGTGATTCTCGCAATCGTAATTCTGAATGCGGTTATCGGAGTCTGTCAGGAAAGCCGCGCAGAAAAGGCAATCGATGCTCTCAAAAAGATGTCCTCGCCGAGTGCAACGGTTATTCGCTCAGGCAAAATCAAAAAAATCCCGACCACAGAGCTTGCGGCAGGAGATATTATACATATTGAAAGCGGCGATATGGTGCCTGCGGATGCAAGGTTGATTTCATCAAATTCATTGAAGGTGCAGGAGAGCGCTTTGACGGGCGAATCGGAAGTCTGTGAAAAAGAAGCGGATGTTATCTGTGCTCAAAACTGTCCGCTTGCAGAAATGAAAAATACTCTTTTCGCTTCAACAAATGTTATTTCGGGCAACGGCACGGCGATTGTAACAGAAACGGGAATGAAAACTCAGGTCGGGAAAATTGCTGATATGCTCCAGAGTGAAGAATCTCCGCAAACACCGCTTCAGAAAAGACTTGAAAAAATCGGCAGAGCCTTGGGAATCGGTGCGCTGGCAATCTGCGGAATTGTGTTTATTCTCGGAATAATCAGAAGAAGCGGAATCATGCCGTCGTTCATGCTTTCGGTCAGCCTTGCGGTTGCCGCAATTCCCGAAGGATTGCCTGCGATTGTGACGATTGTGCTTTCAATGGGTGTTCAAAGAATGGCAAAGAGCAATGCAATCATAAGGCATCTGCCTGCGGTTGAAACTCTCGGTGCGGCAACGGTTATATGCTCCGACAAAACGGGCACACTCACTCAGAACAAAATGACCGTGGTGAAAATTGAAGATGCAACGGGTGAACTGAATCCGAAGAGCGAAAATGCAAAGAAAATACTTATGCTCGGTGCGGTTTGCAACAATGCACACGCTGAAAAAAAGGGAAAACTGACATTATATGACGGTGACCCGACGGAAACCGCAATTTATTCTGCGGCGCACGGCTCGGGAATCAATGTGTATACTCTGGCGGAAAAATATCTCCGAATTTATGAAAATCCGTTTTCAGGCGAAAGAAAAATGATGTCAACGGTCAATATAATCGATGGCGAAAATCAGTTGACGGTAAAAGGTGCGCCTGATATTGTGATAGGAAAATGTAACTTTATTGACATAAACGGAAAGATAACACCGCTCACAGCGGCACGGAAAAAGAAAATATCGGAGCAGAATAACGCCATGGCTCAGGATGCCTTGAGAGTTATTGCGGTTGCATATCGGAAGGCAGGCGAAGATTATTCGGAAGAAAACCTGATTTTTGCAGGGCTTATCGGCATGACCGATCCGCCAAGACCTGAAGCGGCAAAGGCGGTTGAAACCTGCAAAAAAGCAGGGATAACTCCCGTTATGATTACGGGTGACAGCTCCGTAACGGCTTGTGCGGTTGCAAAAAAACTCGGAATTTATAACGGCGAAGGGGCAATTACAGGCGCAGAAATAGAAAAAATGACAGATTCCGAGTTGGCAAAAGCAACAGAAAAATGCCGTGTTTTTGCAAGAGTGACCCCGAAACACAAGGTAAGAATTGTGAAAGCATTCCGCTCGAAAGGTGAAATTGCGGCAATGACGGGTGACGGCGTGAACGATGCGCCTGCGCTCAAAGCTGCGGATATAGGATGCGCAATGGGCAAAAACGGAACAGAAGTTGCCAAAAATGCCGCTGATATGATTCTGACCGACGATAATTTTGCAACGATTGTTAAAGCGGTTGAGCAGGGCAGGGGGATTTATGACAACATAAAAAAAGCCGTGCATTTTCTGCTCGGCACAAATATCGGCGAAATTGTTGCGGTTTTCACGGCGTCACTTCTCGGATTTTCACAGCCGCTGATTCCGATTCAGCTTCTGTGGATAAATCTTGTGACGGATTCTTTGGCTGCAATGGCACTCGGCACGGAAAAAACCGAAAAAGATATTATGGAAAGAAAGCCGATATCCCCCGAAAAAGGATTTTTCTCGGACGGTTTATGGCTTGATATCATGCTTGAAGGTCTTCTTATCGGAATATTGACTCTGCTTGCCTTTTCAATCGGAAGTCTGATTTACGGCGGAGTTGAGCTTGGCAGAACAATGGCTTTTGCAACGCTGAGTTTTTGCGAAATTGCTCATGCGGTGAATATGAGATCAACCGAGCCGCTTTATAAAACGGGATTATTCTCAAACAAAATGATGAATCTTGCGGTTGTTATTTGCGCAGGTGTGCAGGCGGCGGTGATGATTATTCCGTCGTTTGCGGAAATTTTCAGAATAGTGCCCATGACGGGGATACAATGGCTGATTGTGGGTGCACTTTCGATTGTTACTCTTGTTGCAGGAGAAGCAGGCAAGGTTTTCAGCCGATAAAAAGTCGTACCGCCGGATGTGTGCAGCATCCGGCGGTACTTGGGGAAAGAGAAAATAAAAATGAAAAAAGAAGTTGTCATGTTTAATGTCAAATAACTATCTGACAGTTTGTATAATATTGCATAAATGCTTTATAGTTGTGATAGAAATATGAACAAACTGTAAACAAACGACAACTTCTAAAGAATTTGTTCAACTTTATGCGACAAATCAGTCGTTTTGTTCGAAAAATGCCTTGAATCCCTTGTATGCCATGTAGACATCAAGTTTTGAAACAATTTCAAAAGGAGCGTGCATTGAAAGAACGGGAACGCCTACGTCAACAACTTCAACGCCGAGATTTGCAACATATTTTGCAACTGTTCCGCCGCCGCCTTCGTCAACCTTGCCGAGTTCGCCTGTCTGCCATGCAACAGAAGCGCTGTCAAATATTGTTCGAACCTTTGACATGAACTCTGCACTTGCATCATTTGTGGAGCTCTTTCCCCTTGAGCCTGTGTATTTTGTTACGACAATGCCTTTGTTGAGGCAAGCCGCATTGAGTTTATCGTGAACTGAAGGATAGGTCGGGTCAAAACCTGCATTAACATCTGCGGAAAGGCATTCGGATGCACGGAGCACATCTCTGCCTTCAAGACCCTGAGTTCTTGCGATGTCTGCGATAAAATGCTTAAGAAATGCCGAGTGGAGACCTGTGTTGCCGTCCGAACCTGTTTCTTCCTTGTCGGTGATAACGGTAACGGTTGTATATTCGGGCATAACGGTGTCGATTTCTGCCATAACGGAAGGATAAGCACACACTCTGTCGTCATGACCGTAAGAACCGATCATGCTGCGGTCAAAACCGATATCCGAAGATTTGAATGCAGGAACAACTTCAAGCTCTGCGGAAAGAAAGTCAGCTTCAACAATGCCGTATTTCTCGTTGAGAATCTTCATGATGTTGAGTTTCACCATCTCGCTGCCCTTATCTTTTCCGAAGGGACGGCTGCCGATGAGAATATTGAGATTTTCGCCTTCGATTGCTTCGCTGAGAGGTCTGTTTGCCTGTTTCTTATCAAGATGGGGAAGAAGATCGGTCACAACAAACTGCGGATCGCCTGCATCTTCGCCGATTCTGACGGTTACGCATGAGCCGTCTTTGCGATAGATAACGCCGTGAAGAGCAAGGGGGATTGCAGTCCACTGATATTTCTTGATTCCGCCGTAGTAGTGAGTTTTGAGAAGGGCAAGTTCAGCATCTTCATAAAGGGGATTCGGTTTGATATCAAGTCTGGGTGAATCAATATGGGATGCAATGATTTTTGTGCCCTTTTCAAGGCTGTTCTTACCGAATGTGCAAAGGATGAGAGCCTTTGAACGGATGTCGGCATAAACCTTGTCGCCTGCGTTGTAATAACCCTTGGGGTCAAAGGGCTTGTAGCCGTTTTTCTCCGCAAGCTCTTTTACAAAAACAACTGCTTCACGCTCTGTTTTGCAGTTATCGAGAAAATCCTTGTAGCCTTCGCAGAAATCATCTGCAACCGCAATTTCATCATCGCCGCAGGTGTATGAAGCGTGTGATGATGAATAGAAAAGTTCTTCTTTAAGTAATTCTGCCTGATTCTTATCGCACATAACAATTTTCCTTTCAAATAAAGTTTATCTGTTTATCTAAATTTTCTTTGCCGTCGTTATTAATAATGATATCCGATTTTTCGATATAATATTCAGCCTTGGGCTGGGCATTCATGCGGAGAAGTGCATCGTTTTCGGATATTCCGTCACGCTTCATTATGCGGTCAAGTCGGATATCTTCGGGAGCAACAATGCTCACCGTTTTATCGCAGATGCAGGCAAGCGGACTGTCAAAAAGAAGAGCTGCATCAATGATTGCCGCTTTTGCTCCGTTTTCATAAGCGTTATGTATCATTTCAACCGAAAGGCGGGTGATTTCGGGATGGGTTATCATGCTCAGAGCATCCGTGCCTTCCTTGGTTGCAAACGCTCTTCTTGCAAGCTCGCGGCGGTTGAGAACGCCGTTTTCGATGATGTCATCGCCGAATCTTTCGCAGAGCATCGAGATAACCTCGGGATTTTCAACGGATTTTCGTGCAAGAATATCGGTGTCGATGATTGCGCAGCCTTTTTCTTTGAGAAGAGCCGCAACCGTTGTTTTGCCCGAGCCTGTCTGACCCGTGAGACCGATGACGGGGATTTTTATATCAAGGTCAATAACCCTGAATGCCGCCGAGCGGAGAAGTCTGTTATAGACAGCAAGACCGACGCCTTCCGAAATCGGACAGCGCACAAATGCTCTTTTGCATCCCAAAGCGTCAACCTCACGGAGTGCATCAAAAAGGCTGTGTGCCTGCGATAATTCATCGTCTTTTTTGCCGTATTCAATATATTTTTCAAAATGCTTTCCTTCACCTTCAAAGCATACGGCGCAGACCGTATCTTTTTGTGCGAGAAGAAATTTTTTGTAGTTTTCAAAGCTGCCCCTGATAATTGTGACCTGAGCCGTGGGGGCATAATGCTTATATTTCATGCCGGGTGACTGCGCCTGCTCACCGTCTTTGAGCTTTTCAAAAACTGCCGACGAAATATTGAGTTCGCCGAGAACATCAACAAGCTGGTCGGGAGTGATTCCGCCGGGTCGGAGAAGTGTGGGCGGATCGGTGACAAGAGTCACAACCGTTGATTCAACGCCGACATCGCTTTCGCCGCCGTCAATAACGGCATCGATTTTTCCGTCAAGGTCTTCGATAACATGAGCCGCTTTTGTAGGACTCGGTTTGCCCGAAGCGTTTGCGCTCGGTGCGGCAAGGGGGACTCCCGATTCTCTGATTATCGCCCTTGCGCATTCATGCGAAGGCATTCGGAGTGCAACCGTGTCAAGATTGGGGCTGACTTCGTTGGGAATAAGCGGAGATTTTCTGAGAATTATTGTGAGCGGACCCGGCCAGTATTTTTCGGCGAGCTTATAAAGTCTGGGGTCAACGGATTCAACAAGGGGTTCGATTTCTTCAAGCGAAGAAACATGAACAATCAAGGGGTTGTCGTTAGGTCTGCCTTTTGCCTCAAAGATTTTTTTGACCGCTTCGCCGTCGAGAGCGTTTGCCGCAAGACCGTAAACCGTTTCGGTGGGTATGGCAACAAGACCGCCGTTTTTCAGGATTTCGGCAGCGGCGGTTATTGCATTCTTTTCGTTTGAATTCAGATGAAGTGTTTTCATGGTTATTCCTTATTCATTCTTCAGCTTTTCCGCTGTATCGGCGGTGACGAGTGCGTCAATAATCTCGTCAAGATCGCCGTTGAGAATGGCTTCTATTCTGTAAAGAGTGAGATTTATTCTGTGGTCGCTGACTCTTCCTTGCGGATAGTTGTAGGTTCGGATTCTCTCGCTTCTGTCGCCCGTGCCGACCTGCGCACGTCTTTCGCCTGCGATTGCATCGTGCTGCTTTGCCTGCTCGGCTTCAAGAATCTTTGAACGGAGAATCTTCATCGCTCTGTCTTTATTCTTATGCTGACTTCTTTCGTCCTGACATTCAACAACAGTTCCCGTGGGAATGTGTGTGATTCGGATTGCGCTTTCTGTTTTGTTGACGTGCTGACCGCCTGCACCGCCTGAACGGTAGGTATCAATCTGCAAATCAGCGGGATTGATTTCAACATCAACTTCTTCCGCTTCGGGAAGAACGGCAACGGTTACGGTTGAAGTGTGGATTCTGCCCTGACTTTCGGTTTCGGGAACACGCTGAACTCTGTGAACGCCGCTTTCAAACTTGAAGCGTGAATATGCGCCCTCGCCTTCAATCATGAAGCTGACTTCTTTGAATCCGCCGAGTTCGGTGGGATTTGAATTCAGGATTTCTGTTTTCCAGCCCTTTGTTTCGGCATACATGGAATACATTCTGTAAAGCACGCTTGCAAAAAGAAACGCTTCTTCACCGCCTGCGCCGCCGCGGATTTCAACGATAACGTTCTTGTCGTCGTTGGGGTCACGGGGCAGAAGAAGAACCTTGAGTTCTTCCTGATAAACTTCAATATTGGCGCATGATTCTTCGTATTCTTCCCACACCATGTCGCGGAAATCCTTTTCCATTCCGCCCATATCGAGCATTTCTTTTGCTTCGTCACGGGTTGACTGTGCGGCTTTGAGCTGACGGTATTTTTCAACAATCGGGGTTAAAACTTTCAGCTCCTGCATAAGCTTTTTATACTGAACCATATCGGATACAACATCGCTTTCACAAAGCTTTGCGTTGATATCCTCGAAGCGTTCTTCAACTTTTATCAATTTATCGAGCATAATTATTCCTCACGGATTATTTTTTTTATGTTTTTTTCAACCTTTACTCTTTCGAGCATAACTTCTCTGCCGCAACCGAGACATCTTATGCGGAAATCTGCGCCGATTCTCAAAACGGCAAATTTATCCGCACCGCAAGGATGCTTTTTCTTCATGAGCAGAGTATCGCCGACCTGAACATCCATAAATATCTCTCCAAATTTTGTTAATAATATATTATATCATAATAATAAGGGAATGTATATGATAAGCGGTGATTTTTTGGCATTAATTTATTTTTCAAAACATATTTATAAGATATGAATTGCCATGAAATATAAAACGGTTACAGGCAGAGCCTGTCCTTAATGTTGCAACGCAACACATCATATGTGAAGCATATATCATTTATCATGTGCAAAGCACACATCATTATATTAGGAACGGTGGTCAATATGAAGCTTTTCAAACCCGAGGGTCAGACAATAACAACAGAAGAAAACAAAAAATATCTTTCCGGAACATTCTCTCTGAGAGATGCGTTCTATTCCGATGCATTGCTTGAAGGCAGAGTTACCCGATGTGACAGCGAGCATAATCTCCATGTGGATCTCGGATGCATGAAGGGGATTATTCCCCGAAACGAAGGTGCGGTGGGTATTGAAGAAGGAACGGTGCGTGACATTGCGCTCATTTCAAGAGTGAACAAACCCGTGATGTTTTCCATAACAGGATTCCGCACGGATGCGAGCGGAGAAACAGTTGCTCTTCTTTCAAGAAGAAAGGTTCAGCGTGAATGCATAAACAGCTATGTTGCTTCGCTCAGAGCAGGGGATGTGATTCCTGCAACAGTTACACATATTGAAGGATTCGGCGTTTTCTGCGATATCGGTGCAGGGCTGAGCGCACTCATGCCCATTGACAGCATTTCCGTTTCAAGAATACCGCATCCGAGCGCAAGATTTCAGGCAGGTCAGAATATTCTTGCCGTTGTAAAAAGCATTGACGAAAACGGAAGAATCACTCTCAGCCACAGAGAATTGCTCGGAACATGGGAAGAGAACGCCGCGCTTTTTAATGTTGGCGAAACTGTTCCCGGAATTGTCCGTTCTGTTGAGAAATACGGAATTTTTGTTGAACTTGCGCCGAATCTTGCAGGTCTTGCGGAGTTTTCCGAAGGGATAAATGCAGGATGCCATGCAGGGGTTTATGTGAAAAGCATCATTCCGTCAAAGATGAAAATCAAGCTGATTATCGTTGATTCTTTTGATGCGGATTATCCCGTTGCACCGCCGAAATATTTTATCAAAGACGGTCATATTGATTCATGGTCTTATTCGCCGAAAGGGAGCGATAAGATTATCGAAACTGTGTTTTAACGCAAAGCGGAAATGATTCTTCCGCCGCCGATAACGGTATCTCCGTCATAGAAAACGGCACTTTGACCGGGAGTTATTGAACGCTGCGGTTCATCAAAAACAACGGTTACCGTGCCGTCGCCGTTCGGGGTGACGGTTGCGATTTCCGGTTTTGCACGGAAACGGATTTTTACAGTTGCTCTTATCGGTTCTTCAAGGGTGTCAAATG
Source organism: Acutalibacteraceae bacterium (assembly GCA_045645685.1). Taxonomy (GTDB): domain Bacteria; phylum Bacillota; class Clostridia; order Oscillospirales; family Acutalibacteraceae; genus CAG-177. The sequence continues at coordinate 8,317 of JAZRJH010000212.1, read as the reverse complement.
CGATAAAATTCAGTCTGTCGGCAACAAGACCGATGCTGTACTGACTTCCGTTTTCACCGATGGTGACGGTGTTGTTTTGGGCGGAAATTCCCGTCACAAACATCGGCTTTCCGAATGCGCCAAGACCTTTGCGCTGACCGATTGTGTAGTTGATGATTCCGTTGTGAGTGCCGAGAATGTTGCCGTTTATATCAACAAAATCGCCCTTCGGAGATGAGATTCCGAGAGAAGCAAGATATGAAATATAGTCGTCATTCGGAACAAAGCAGATTTCCTGACTGTCGCCCTTTTCGGCAACGGGAAGCCCCGCATTCAATGCAATTTCTCTGATTTCGGTCTTTTCAAGTCCTTCAAGCGGAAAGATTGTGTGCGAGAGCTGATGCTGATTGAGTCTGTATAAAAAATAGCTCTGGTCTTTGGGACTCTGCGATTTTTTCAGCAGATATCTTTCACCGTCTTTTCCGATTCTTGCATAGTGACCCGTGGCAATTCCGTCGCATCCGATTTCGAGCGCATAGTCGAGCATTGTGCCGAATTTTACCGTGTTGTTACATTCAACGCAGGGGTTCGGAGTGCGGGCAGAAAGATATTCGCCCACAAACGGGTCGATAACATTCTTTTTGAAATATTCACGGCGGTCAAGCACGCGAAGTTCAATTCCGAGGCAGTCGGCGATTCTCTTCGCATCGGATATATCGGCGTCTGCAAGTGAGTCGGGTTTCAGGCGCAGAATGATGCCCGTAACGTCATATCCTTTTTCAAGAAGAAGGTGCGCCGCCGCAGCGCTGTCAACTCCGCCGCTCAGCCCGATTGCAATTTTTTTCATAGACTACGCCCTTTCAGAAATGCATTTTTCCGAATGAAAATTATAAAACAAACTAATAAAGATTTCATATAATATTATAATGAAAAACGGCAGAAAATCAAGAAATATCCCTTTCAAAAACTCAAAAAATGCTTGCACAATGTTTTGCGATAGTATATAATTATAGTATATATTGAGCTAAATATGCATTTTTTGAGAGAGGTAAAGATTATGTCAGCGGATTTGCATTGCCACACAAAGCTTTCTGACAGTTCAATGGGTATTGATGACCTTATTGTTCTTGCACAAAAGCGCGGAATAACAACAATCGCGATAACAGACCGTGACTGTCAGGCAGGTACGGTCAGGGGCAAAATAATCGGTGAACGCAGGGGAATCACAGTTATTCCCGGCGTTGAAATCTCTGCCACGGACTCCGAAAGCGGAAAGAATATTGAGATTCTCTGCTATCTGAGCGACAGTCCCGACAGACTCGAAGGTCTTTGCCACAGAAACACTCAGACCCGCAAAAAAGCAAGTCAGCTGATGACTCTTAAAATTGCAAAAAAATATCCTGTCACACCCGAACTCGTGCTCAAGTGTGCAACGGGCGCAACCGCTGTTTTTGAGCAGCATATTATGCACGCCCTTCTTGAATGCGGACTTACCGATAAGATTTACGGCGACCTTTGGTATGAGCTTTTCTCACCCGAAAGCCCCGAAAATGTTCTTGTTAAGGTTTCGTATCCCGACCCGAAAGAAGTTATTGATGCAATCCACGAAGCGGGCGGCATAGCCGTGCTTGCTCATCCCGATTCCGTTGAGCTTTTCGAAAAGCTCGTTTCTGCAGGAATTGACGGCGTTGAAGTGTGGAATCCCGATGTTGACGAAGAGCTTGAAAAGAAGCTTTCTGCTATCGCAAAGTCAAACGGACTTCTCACAGTCGGCGGCACGGATTTCAGGGGTATGTATTCAAAGAAACCCATCAGCGTTGGTGAATATTCAACCCCCGATGCACAGTTAAAGGCTCTTATGAGCTACAAAACCAAGATGAAAAAGAAAAAAGCAGCAACGGAGACTAAATAATCAATGAGAGCAAACGACGAAGACATCAAAATCTTTCATCCGAAAAAAAGCGACGGAGCAGGGGCAGACCTTGCTGACCTTGCCATGCTCATGGATAAATTCAGAAGCAACGGCAACATGGAAAAGGCTGTTGAACTCGGAAAAAGGCTTGCGGCTGTCAAGCACGACACACTCTGCCCGAAAGATGCGGAAAAACTCAGCGCAAACGAAATCCGTCAGCTTTGCGCTCTGATTGTTTTCTCAATCCAGATTGCTCTGCATAAATATATGCAGCATCCCATGCTCACTTCTCAGGTTATCAATTCGATGTATGCTGAATTGAGCGAAAGAGCTCCCGGTCTTTTTGCGAATATTTCAGACGGCTCATCCTTCACTTTCTATTTTCTTTCGCTGAGAAAAAACAGAAATGTTGAAGAAAATATCGGCAAGAATTATGCGATGCTCTGCGACCGTGACAATGACGAATTTCTCTCATCGCTCGGCGAAAGAGTTTTCACTCTGACCGATTTCAAAGTCTGCGATATGATTGAAGAAACTGAATTTATGGAATAATAAAAGAGACTGTTTCGGCAGTCTCTTTTTTGTTGCTTATTTATCGTTTGTGGCATTTCCGTTGCCCTGAACGGGAATCGCTTCGCCGAGATAGGTCGGCTCGGGCTGAAGAATTGTGTAAACCAGATCCTTGTTTCTTGCGAGAATTTCACGGATATCTCTGAAAATCTGACCGCCGTAATCTCTTAAATCACTTGTCACGCCGTAAGCGTCAAGACCGAGCTTGCGAGCGATAAAAATCGCGCGGTAAAGGTGGTATTCCTGAGTGACAATAAGCACCTTTTTCGCTTTGAAGATATCCCTTGCACGGTACATACTTTCGTAGGTTGAAAATCCTGCATGGTCCATGAAAACATCTTCGGATGCAAGACCTCTGTCGGTTGCGAATTTCTTCATAACATTCACTTCGTCATATTCTTCTCTTCCGTGGTCACCGCTCATGAGAAGTTTGTTGCTTGCGCCGTTTTTGCAAAGCTCAATGCCCACAAGAAGTCTGTCTTCAAGCATATGGCTGGGTCGGTCACCCCACACTCCGCAACCGAGAACAAGCACACAGTCATATCCATCGCCTGCATTGTCCATATCAAGAATGTATTTTTCTGATGATTTCACAACATAAAAGTTGATTCCGAGAACCGCCGCCGAGCATACAAGACCTATGCAGATGACGGAGATTATCAATTTTTTAAACATTTTCATTATAATTTCCCCCTGAATGACAAAAGACGCAGAACATAAGCTGTTCTGCGTCTTTTATCGGATGGCTCTGACATTGTTGCTCACAAATGCAGATATATGATTTAACATCATACACCGATAGTATAAACCAAAAAACGCAAAAGGTCAACAGTTTTTGCAAAATTTTCTGTTTATGTATAATTTTGTCAAGCCGCAATTGTTGTTTCGGTTGAAGCTGCCGTTGTTGCAGGTGCTTCAACAAGGAATGATGAGCTGACCCAGCCCGAGAATGAATTGTATTTTGCATATGACCAGCCCGAAACGGATTTTGTAACGTTAAGAATTGTTCCGTTGGGGATTTTTGCAACCACATCGGAATCCGAGTCCGCTTCCGCTCTCATATTGAGAACGCTGCCCGAAGTTTTGACCATGTAATATCCCTGAGCGATTGCAGGTTCATTATTTGCAGGTGATGTAGGCGCAGTTGTTTCGGGAACAAAAAGCTCTTCGTCAACGGCGATGATACCCCATTTTCCGCCGTAGGATGCGATGTATTTTCCGTCTTCGCCCTGAAGAATGGCATCAAAGGTGAAGTCAACAACGGTTTCGCCGTCGGAATTGATGATGCCGAATTTTCCGTTCTTGCAAACGGGGGCAAGATTATTTCTGAATCCGAATGAAAGGTCGCCGCCCATTGTGTCTGCTGCCGCACACGAATCAAACTCAAAGGGGATAACCGTTACGCCGAGAGTGTTGATATATCCCCATTTTCCGCCCTGCTTGACAGCTGCCATATCTTCCGAAAAATCACGGGCGTTTTCATAAACCGCCGCAATTTCAAGGCGGAGGGTTCTGCCCACATAGCCGTATTTTGCATCTTCGGCAAGAGAAGTTGCCACGGGATAGAAGCCGGGTTCAAGAGAAACTTCTTTTGTTTTCACTTCGCCTGCATAGCCTTTTTCGTCAGTCCATGCAAGGTGTTTTCCCGCTTCGCTCCAGCAAGGAATCATTTCAGGCTTCTGCAAGCCGTGATACTGACGGGTTGTGACCGTTTTTGTTTCGGCATTTGCAAGAAGCAGATATTCCGAGCGGGGAGAATCAACTATGTAGCGGTAGTTTCTCCATGAATCGCTGCAGACTGTGATTTTGTTATGCTCGGCATTTTCCGTGATTTCACCGCCGAGAGTCATGATTCCGACCTTGCCTGTTGTTGCATCGGTGAAAACCGCCATTGTTTCGTTAAGGCATGAAACATCGGAAATATTCTCGAATCCTTTTGTTTCGAAGGAGTATCCTTCAGGCTTCGGAACATCGTTCTTTTTATTGATAACAGCTTTTGTAATCAGAAAAATTCCTGCAACCGCAACGGCGCAGACCGCAACGCAGACGATTGCAACAAGATTTTTGGAAATTCTTTTTTTCTTTTTGAATTTGATGTTTTTCATTCTGCCAACCCCCAATATTTTCCATGGTGATAGTATATCACATAAAAAGTAATAAGACAATTACAAAAGTATGACAATAAGGTTAAATTTTGGTGTTGTAACTTATAAAAAAGATGATATAATCTAACTACAGGGGTGAGAAAATGGAAACAAAAACAATGCTTTCAACAAAGCGCATTTATGATTTTTATAAAGAACTCGAAAAGTATTCAATTGAAAATCACGGTCTGATTATTGAGCAGGGCGGCGAAATTCTTTTTGAAGAATATTCATATCCTTATTCTGCCGATATGCCGCACACACTTTTTTCCGTAACAAAATCAATTGTTGCAACTGCGGCGGGAATTGCGATTGAAGAAGGATATTTTTCTCTTGACACAAAAATTCTTGATATGTTCCCTGAATATGAGCATTGCGAGAGCGATGAATGGAAGAATCTGACCGTCAGAAGTGTTCTCACCATGCAGAGCAACAAGGAATTCACTTTTCTTCAGGATATGACGGGCAATTATGTTCAGATGTTCATGAAAGCTCCGTTCAGAAAAAACAAGGGATTTTTATACAGCAACAACGATGCTCATATCGTTGCGGCGCTTGTTGCAAAAACAACGGGCATGAGCGTTGTTGACTATCTCACACCCCGACTTTTTGCGCCTTTGGGAATCAATCCCCCAGCATGGGAAACCAACTCCGTCGGCGAATGCATCGGCGGCACGGGCGGATATCTCACCCTGCGTGACCTTGTTAAAATCAGCCGCTGCTATGCAGACGGCGGTGTGTATAACGGCAAGCAGGTTATCCCCGAATGGTGGACAAAAGAAGCAACCAGAAGGCAGGTTGAACTTCCGGACAGAGAAAACGAAGACGGCTACGGCTATCTTTTCTGGATTCACGGCGATACCTTCAGCATGAACGGAATGTTCGGTCAGCAGATTACATATATTCCGAAATACGATGCAGTTATCGGAAGCCTTAACAGCGTTGTGGGAGATGATATGCATAACCAACTGATAAAAAATTATCTTCCGCTTGCATTTGAAGAAACTTCAACCGATGAATCCGACAAAATGCTCTGCGATTATCTCAGAAGCAGGGGCGAAAAAATACCCGATTGCGGTTCGCTTCCCCCGATTCCGACGGGCAAGACTTTTTATATGACCGCCGCATCGGATGCTCTTGCAAAACTGATATTCCCTGCAAGCCTTATACCCCGTTCCGTAACGGCGAGCCTTGCCAAAAGACCCAAGAAAAATCTTGACAGAGTATCGTTTGAACTCGATGAAAAAGTTCTCCGTATCAGCTGGTATGAAGAAGATGACAAGGTTGTTATCGATTGCGGTCTTGACGGAAATCCCCGCATCACCCGTTGCTCGATAAAGGGCTATCCCTACACGGTCTGGGCATATGCATATGCAAGAAACGGCGTTGTTCATGCGGTTGTTAAACCCGTCAACACTCTTGCAACTCAGAGAATAACCTTTGAATTCTCGGGCGACACGATGAAAATGGCGATGAAAGGCACGCCCGATTTCAAGCGGTTCATTGCAGGCAATGCCGAGCAGAGCGGATTCTACAAAAAGGTGAGCAAAAAACTGAAATTCATATCGAAGGGTCTTGATTTTGCCCTTTCGAGTGTTGAAATGCCGATGAAATTTAAGGTGAAATAATGAACAAGTGGAATTTTTATACTTCAAATGAAATCAAACCCCTTGGCTGGCTGAAAAATCAGCTCGGAATTCAGGCAAAGGGTCTGAGCGGAAATCTTGACAAGATGTGGAATGATATCCGTAACAGCGCATGGATCGGCGGAGACAAAGAAGGCTGGGAGCGTGTTCCCTATTGGCTCGACGGCTTCATTCCGCTCGCATATCTTCTTGAAAATGAAGATATGATTGCAAGGGCAAAAAAATATATCGATGCGATTATTTCTTATCAGAAACCCGACGGCTGGATTTGTCCCTGCAATGACGAAGACAGAAAAACCTATGACACATGGGCAATTCAGCTCATAACAAAAACGCTGACCGTCTATTATCAATGCTCAAAAGACGAAAGAATTCCCGATGTTATTTATAAAACGCTTAAAAATTATTATGACTTGCTCAGAAACGGAGAAATCAGACTCTATGACTGGGGCAATGCAAGATGGTTTGAGTGCTTTGTTGCGATTAATTTTCTCTATGAAAGATGCGGCGAAGAATGGCTCAAAGACCTTGCAAAAATTCTCAAAGAGCAGGGCATGAATTATAACGATGCGATTCCGCTGTGGAAAAGACCCCTTAACCGCTGGAGATTCGATACCCATATCGTGAATATCGCAATGATGCTCAAAAGCGAAGCTGTTTCGTGCGGTATGCTCGGCGAAGAATATACTGATAACGCCGAAATACTCCATGAAATTCTGAAGAATCACAACGGCACTCCCGTCGGTCTTTTCACGGGCGACGAATGTCTTTCGGGGTTAAGCCCCATTCAGGGAACGGAACTTTGCGCCGTTGCGGAGCAGATGTATTCCTATGAAATTCTCTATGCCTTCACGGGCGACAAAAAATGGGCGGAAAGGCTTGAAGTTCTCGCTTTCAATGCTCTGCCTGCAACAATCAGCGACGATATGTGGACCCATCAGTATGACCAGCTGAGCAACCAGATTGCGTGCGTGAAATTCCCGGGCAAACCGATTTTCAGAACTAACGGTCAGGAATCTCACCTTTTCGGTCTTGAGCCGAATTACGGCTGCTGCACGGCAAACTTCAATCAGGCTTGGCCGAAGTTTGCGCTTTCTGTTTTCATGCACAGCGGCAACACGGTTATCAATGCTCTTCCCGTTCCGTCGGAGCTTAAAACCGATGATAAATATATCAGAATCGAAACCGAATATCCCTTTAAAAACGAATTCAGATACACCGTAAAAGCAGAAAAAGGATTTACATTCAAAATCCGTGTTCCGTCTTTTGCAAAAAATCTTTCCGTCAACGGCGGGAAGGCGAGCGGCGAAATGCTTTCGTTTGATATCGGCGCAGGTGAAGAAAAAGAAATCACCGTTTCGTTTGACACCGTTCCTTATTTTGAGAACAGACCGCACGAGCTCAGCACCGTCAGATGCGGTTCGCTTGTTTTCTCCGTGCCCGTTAAATTTGAAAAGAATATGCTCGAATATGAGCGTGACGGGGTTGAGAGAAAGTTCCCCTATTGCGATTATGAGCTTGTTCCCGTTTCGGATTGGAACTATGCCTATTCTTCTCAGAATCTTGAGCTTCAGCGCGGCGAAGTGAGTGAAGTTCCGTTCTCTTCGGAAAATCCGCCCGTCACCGTTAAAGCAAGTGTCAGAAAGATTGACTGGGGATATGAAGACGGCTATGACACCGTCTGCGCAAAAATTCCCGAGTCAAGAGAAGCGATAAGCGACGAGCAGGAAATTCTGCTTTATCCCTACGGATGTGCAAAACTCCGCATGACGGAAATTCCTATGATATAAAAAGAAAGCAGTGTTCTCAAGAAAGAACACTGCTTTTTTTACATTACTGTAACGTCTTCAAATTTTGCGCCGACATAATCTGCAAGGGCAGTCGGTTCAATTCCGAGCATTGCGCCCCTTACACCTGCGCTGACATAAATTTTATCAAACAGAGTTGCCGTTTCGTCGATAACCGTCGGGAACGGTTTTTTCATTCCTACGGGCGAGCAACCGCCTCGGATGTAACCCGTTGTTCTGAGCAAATCCTTGACGGGAATCATATCCACTTTCTTTTCG
>JAZRJH010000211.1:0-7035 GCA_045645685.1 Acutalibacteraceae bacterium | reverse complement strand
AACACGCATGAAGCAGATGAAAATTGCTGCAAGAGATATTGTTGCAATTGCTGTTTGTGCACTCGTAACTGCAGGTGTTATAGTTCTCAATATATTCTTTGATGCGGTGATTTGATGCAAAGGAATTTACTTCTTACAATTTCATTTGACGGAACGGCTTATCACGGCTGGCAGGTTCAGGAAAATGCCGTGACCGTTCAGCAGACCTTGCAGGATGCACTCGAGCATATCTGTTCAAAGCGTGACAATATCGTCGGCTGTTCAAGAACTGACTCGGGTGTTCATGCGAATATGTATTGCTGCAACATCAGAACGGAAAGCGCAATTGAATGCCAAAAGCTCGTCGGTGCACTCAATGCGGTTTTGCCCAGAGATATTGCCGCTCTTGATTGCCGTGAGGTTGACTACGATTTTCACGCAAGGTATGACTGCAAGTCCAAGGAATATATCTATAAAATCTGGAATTCACCCAATAAAACCCCGTTCCTTTATAATCATACTCTCCATTATAAATATCCGCTTGATGAAAAGTTTCTTTCAGAGCAGGCAAAGGATTATATCGGAACATACAGATTCGATTCTTTCTGCGCAGCAGGAAGCAGCGTTTGCGATACCGAAAGAACGGTTATGAACGCTTCCGTTGAGCGTGACGGAGATATGGTGATATTCCGTGTTGAAGCTAACGGCTTTTTATATAACATGGTTCGCATAATGACGGGAACTCTCATTGACATTTCAAGGGGCAAAATTCCCGCAGATTCAATAAAAAATATAATTCTGGCAGAAAACCGTTTTGCCGCAGGTCATACCGCACCTGCCCACGGTCTTTACCTTAACAAGATTTATTATTAAGGGAGGGGGATATATGGCAGAGAAAAAAATCATTGATTTAAAGAAAAAAAGAAATGCAATAACAGTTAAAAAGATATTGAAAATAATGAGAATACCCATTGTTGTTCTGGTTGTTGCTGCTGCTTTGTTTCTGAGCATAAGGCTTGTCGGAGATGTTGCCGTTTCAAACATAACAGACTCAATCCGACAGATTAAAACCGTTTTCACAAGGAGCAACGGGTATCCTTATCCGCTCGATACACTTAATTTCAGAAATGTTGTTTCTCTTGGCGGCGGACCGCTTGTTGTTTATGACGATTCAACGCTTGTTATGAATTCATCAGCGGATGAAGTTTACACCATGCCGCTTGGTTATTCCGATTCAAAGGCAGTAACCCGCAACGGCCGTGCGCTGATTTTCAGCCCGTCATCAAACGAAGTCATTCTTCAAAGTAAGACAGAAAAGCTCGGCAGTATAACGGAGAAAACTCCCGTTACGGTTGCCGCTCTTTCCGATAACGGTAGTTTCGCAACATCGCATTCTGCAAACGAAAATCAGAGCATACTTTCTGTTTATAACAGCAGATTCAAGAAGATTTTTCAATGGAACTGTTCGCAGGAATTTATAACGGATATTTCACTTTCAGATAACGGAAGAAGAGTTGCCGTTGCCGCAACAGGCGTTGAAAATGCAGAGATTTACACCAGAATAATCGTGTTCGATGTCAACAAAGCAGATCCCGTTGCAGATATAAAATACAGCGGAACAATGTTTCTTCGGGTTGTTTACACAGAGTCAGATAAAATCATTGCCGTCGGTGATAACAAAACCGTTGTCCATAACAGAAAAGGCGAAGTGATTGACGAGCTTGTTTATTCCGAAGACAGTCTGATTTCCGTTTGCACCGATGACAGGGGCAACACAGCGGTGTGCTATAAGGAGTTCGGCGGTTCAAAAACAGGAATTGCAAGATTCTCAAGCGGCGGAAAGAAAACCTGCTCAATCGTTGTTGACGGTATGCCTGACTGCATAGCCGCACACTCGGGAAGAATAGCTGTTGCTTCGGGCAACAATATCACCGTTTATTCTTCGAACGGTAAGGAATCGAAAACGATTGAAACCGAAAGCCCCGTTGCCAGAATATTTATCAGCTCAGGCACGGTCTATACCGTCGAGGGCGGTTCGATTTATAAATATTAAAAGGGGGAATAGTTACGGAATTTCTTTCTCTTGTTCTTGATGCAATACTTGTTCTTATACTTGTCATGACAAGTATCGACGGCAGAAGAAAAGGTTTTTTCAGAACGGTTTTTTCACTTGTTGCAATTGCGGTTGCGATGCTTGTGGCTCATGAATATTCCGCACCTTTTGCAGAGTGGGCAAACGAAGCGTTTCTTCAGAAAGCAGCAGTTGATACTCTGGCAAACTCAATATCCGCTTATATCGGAGAAGGCTCGCAGGCAATAGTCAATGCTATCCCTGATTACATAGCGAAAGCCGCAGAAGCAGGCGGAGTTGCAGTTTCGGGTATTGTTTCGGATCTCGGTTCATCTGTTGATGCCGTGAGTGTTGCAGAGCAGATTTACAGCGGAATTTACGGAATAATCGTATTCCCGATTTTATCGGTTATCGCATTCCTGATAATTTTTGCGATATCAAAATCCATTCTTTCTTTCGGAGTGTCATTCATTAACAATGTTTTTAAACTTCCCATTCTTAAGGGACTTAATAAAACACTCGGCGGAGTTATAGGTGCTGTAAAAGGTATTTTTATTATAGGTATAGTCGGTGTTCTGCTTGTTGTCTGTGCTCCGATTATGCCCGAAGAATTTTCTTCGGCAGTCACATCATCAACCATTCCGAACATATTTGCAGAATTGATTCTTAAATAGGAGGAAACAATAATGAAAGCTTTATTAAAAGAATATTTTACGGGATGTCTTACAATCCCCAATCTTCTCTCACTTATCAGAATAGCACTTATCCCCGTTTTTGCCGTGCTTTTCAATGACGGCAACTATGTGTGGGCAATTATTGTTCTTGCAGTTTCGGGTCTTACCGACTTCTTTGACGGAAAAATTGCCCGCAAATTCAATCAGATAAGCGCACTCGGAAAACTCCTTGACCCCATTGCCGACAAACTCAGCCAGATAACAATTGCTGTTGTTTTCTATCTCGCATTCAGCAACAGCGCTGACGAAACAGTCAGAACTTTCAGCTGGATTTTTCTTGTTTTCCTTATCAAGGAGGCTGTTATGGTTGTTGGCGGTGCAATTATGATTATGTTCGGTCTCAAACCCGTTGCCGCTGAAATGCCCGGTAAAATTGCAACATTTGCTTTCTACACAATCATGTGTGTTATCATGGCATTCGGCCCTGATATCGGAATTTTCAAGGATGCATTTACTCTTCCGGCAACGGTTATGCTTGTTCTTGTAGGAATCAGCGTTGTTCTCACAATAATCGCTTTTCTCAGCTATGTTCCCGGAGTTCTTCAGCAGATTAAGGAAAAGAAAAACGCAAAATAATCAAAAAGGAAAATAATTAATGAAACAGGTTTTATGTTCTAAATGCAAAAAACGCCCCGCAATGTTCTTTGTAACAAAGGTCGAAGGCGAAAAAACAACACAGGAAGGTCTGTGTATAAAGTGCGCCATGGAAATGAACATCGGCCCCGTAAAACAGATTATGCAGAGCATGGGCATTTCCGAAGATGAGCTTGAAGATGTGAGCGAGCAGTTCGAAGCAATGTTCGGTGAAGACGGCTTTGAACCCGGCGGCGCAGGCACAATGCCTTTTCTTCAGAATTTCGGCGCAATGAGTAATTCACAGAATGCCGAAGAGAATACCGCTTCCGAAACAACAAGCGGAGAAGAAAAGAAAAAAAGATTCGGCAAAAACAAGAATGCAAAGCAGGAAGAAAAGAAGCGCAAATATCTTTCACAGTTCTGCACTGACCTTACCGCAAAGGCAAAGTCAGGAAATATTGACCGTATTATCGGCAGAGAAAATGAGATTTACAGAGCAATTCAGATTCTTTGCAGAAGAACAAAGAATAATCCCTGCTTTATCGGTGAACCCGGTGTAGGTAAAACCGCAATCGCCGAGGGTCTTGCTCTTAAGATTTCGGCAGGCGATGTTCCTGCAAAGCTCCGTGACAAAGAAATTCATATGCTCGACCTTGCCGCACTCGTTGCAGGCACGCAGTTCAGAGGTCAGTTTGAAAGCAGAATAAAGGGTCTTGTTGAAGAAGTCCGTTCAGAGGGTAACATTATTCTCTTTATCGATGAAGTTCATTCACTTGTCGGCACGGGCGATGCAGAAGGCTCGATGAATGCCGCCAATATTCTCAAGCCCTCTCTTTCAAGGGGTGAAATTCAGATTATCGGCGCAACAACCTTCACCGAATACAGAAAATATATTGAGAAGGATGCCGCGCTTGAACGCAGACTTCAGCCCATCAAGGTTGAAGAGCCTTCAATTGAGCAAACAACAGAAATGCTCATCGGTGTCAAGGATTATTATGAAGATTATCACCGTGTAAGAGTAACAGACACCCTTATTGAAAAGGCAGTTATTCTTTCCGAAAGATATATCAATGACAGATTTTTGCCCGATAAGGCGATTGACCTTCTTGATGAAGCCTGCACCTGCTCCAATCTCCGTAACAAGAGTATAAGCGATTTTGAGATTGCCGCCGCAGAGCTTGAAGAACTTGAAGCCCGTGAAACCGAGCTTATGGATTCAACAGAAGAGAAGAACTATGAAGAAATCGCAAAGATAAAGGCAGAAATCATTCAGAAGAAAGAAGAAGTTGCAAGGCTTGAAGAACTTGCATCTGATAATCATGTTACCGAAGACGACCTTGCAAGAGTTATTCAGCTCTGGACAGGTATCCCTGCAAGCAAGGTTATCGAGAGCGACCTTCGCCGCCTTTCTTCTCTTGAAGATAATCTCAAGGCAGGAATTATCGGTCAGGATGAAGCTGTTTCGCTCGTTGCCGCCGCAGTAAGACGAGGCAGAGTAAGAATCAGTCCCCGCCGCAGACCTGCATCCTTCATCTTCGTAGGACCTACAGGTGTAGGTAAAACAGAGCTTGTAAAACTCCTTGCAAAAGAGCTTTTTGATACTCCCGAAACACTTATCCGTCTTGATATGAGTGAGTTCATGGAGAAACATTCCGTTTCAAGAATCATAGGCTCTCCTCCGGGATATGTCGGCTATGATGAAGCAGGACAACTCACAGAAAAAGTACGCCGCAAGCCTTATTCGGTTGTTCTTTTTGATGAAATTGAAAAGGCTCATCCCGATGTTATGAACATCCTTCTTCAGATTCTTGACGAAGGCAGAATAACCGATGCTCAGGGCAGAACGGTCAACTTTGAAAACACTGTTATTGTCATGACTTCAAATGCAGGCAGTAACAGAGGCTCGGGTGCGCTCGGATTTGCAAAAACAAAGAACGAAGCATCCAAAGAAAGGGCAATGAAGGCTTTGAATGAGTTCCTTCGCCCCGAATTCATCGGCAGAGTGGATGAAGTTGTTGTTTTCAACGATCTTTCGCTTGATGATTACAAGCGCATTGCCGTTCTCATGCTCAATGAACTTGTTGACCCTCTCGCTGACAAGGGAATCGCCTTTACATGGAATGATGATGCTGTGTCACTCATCGCAGAAAAATCCATCGACGGCCCCCGTGGCGCAAGAGATCTGCGCAATGTTATCCGCAAGAATGTTGAAGATGTTATCACCGAAAGAATTGTTAATGCAACAGGCGAAATCAAGTCGGTTGATCTCACAACAGATGATGATAAGATAATTTGCAACTTTGCATAAATAAAAATCCGTATCGCTCATGTGATACGGATTTTTTTATTCATGAATATATTGACCGTGTTTCCTTGTGTTTTCGCCTCGCTGAATTGCAAATTGCGGACATCTGTGCAAACAGCCAAGACACATTGCACATTTCTCTTTGACCCAAACGGGTCTGTCGCTTTGAATTTCGATTGCATTTTCAGGGCAGTTTTTGGCGCATAACCCACAGCCGATGCAGTTTTTATCAACCGAAAGACTGCTTGTTCGTCTCAGCGATTCATAGTCTTTATAAAAATAATCGGAAAGGGGAATACGGCGTCGGTCATGGTTGCCGTTTTTCTTTCTGATGATTTTCTTTATGATTATCTCGGCTGTTTTATCAGCTTTTTTGTTTCTTTCTGCATTTTTGTTTTTGTCCGATAAATTATAAACGGGTGTCCATGTGTCGGGCATTCTGACGGAAAACTGCGCATTGATTTTTATGTTCTTTTCTGCAAGCCTTTTCTTTATAATCTTGCTTGCGCCGCCCGAAAATCCGCCGTATGTTGCAACGGTAAAAACATAATTTCCGTTCATGTTCATGTTCAGCTTTTCAATGAAACGGCAAAGTGTAACCGGAAGACCGAAATTATAAACGGGAAAAACAAATCCGATGTTTTCTTTCTTATCAAAAACAAAATTGCGGAAATCGTTTTTTACAAATTCGGTTATGTCAGCATATCTGTCGCCTGTTTTTTCGGCAATAAGCTTTGCAATATGGCGGCTGTTGCCCGTTGCGGAAAAATAAAAAACCATGGAATCACCTCCGTTGATATTGACTATTATAATGTATTTATTTATACTTATCAAGAAGGGGATGATAAAATGAATTTCAATCTTCATGAAAAAGCAAAGGAAAACATAATTGTTGTTGCTCACAGAGGCGCATGTGCAGGCAATATCCCGTGCAACACGATGGCTGCTTATGAAATAGCACTCAAGCAAGGTGCAGACATGATAGAAGTTGATGTAAGCTGCAGCAAAGACGGAAAGCTCTTTCTTTTTCATCCGGGGATGGAGAAAGAACATCTCGGAAAAAGAACTCTTCTGCCACTGCTTAACTACGATAAAATCAAAAAATTTCACTATGTGAATTACGACAGAACACCGACACAGTTTCCTCTTGCGGATTTTGACGAGCTTCTTGAAACTTTCAAGGGCAGATGTTTTATAAATATTGATAAATTCTGGAGTAATCCCCAAAAGATTTATGAAGCGGTCAAACGTCACGGAATGACAGATCAGATGCTTGTTAAAAGCAAACCGTCGGATAAGGTTTTCGGAATTCTCAGAGAGGTTGCACCCGAAATACCTTTTATGCCCATTGTGAGAGATGAGCATCCTCT
>JAZRJH010000210.1:0-2658 GCA_045645685.1 Acutalibacteraceae bacterium | reverse complement strand
ATTATTTATAAATAAATCAAAAAGCTTTAAACCCTAAATCATAAAGAGTTATTCCGGGAACATTGCTTTCAAGAAAACCTTCTAAATAGGACAAAGCAACTTTTGATGTTGAACTCAATAATTTACCATACATTTCACGCGATTCTGCTCCGCCGGTATATTCTGTTATTGTAGCCGAAGAATCATCGGAAAAACTTTTTCCTTTTATTGTTCCGTATGTTTTGATATTCACTGATTGAACTTTACGATCCAATTTTACTTCGTACACACCATTTCTGGAACGCAAATCAAGTTCAAATTTAAAATTAACTATATCATCAGTACAATATACATATAAATAGTTTGTTGTTGTATTATAGATAATATGACACATAAGATTGTCATTGACTTTTTCAGACACACCAATCATGTCATCTCTGACACTGCCGTGTGTTTTAATCCATTGAAGAAGATATCCGTAAGCATTCGATTTGTCAATTGCCTGGCATTCTTTACAAACATAATCGACAAATTTATGTGAAGGATTTACATAATCGTCTTTATATAAATCTCCGCATGAGCAAATATAAGTTGTGAATCCTTTTTCTGAACAAGTCGCAGGAGTAATTTCTTTAGAATATTCATGTTGATGTTCAGTTGTTAATTCAACTAAAACAGTTGTTAATTCAGTAATTGTTTCAGTAACAGAATTATATCCTTTAACATTTGTTCCGCAATACGAACAATATGAAACATCTTTTGAAATTCCTTCACCGCAATTATAACAATACATTTCAGCTTTATCTTTTTTACAAGATGTAAATGAAGACATCATTAATGCGCATAAAATTATTGCAAATAATTTTTTCATTATTATCCGCTCACACTTTTTAATTTAACATAATGGTTTTTTAAAAATCAATATTTTTCAGAAAGAAGTTTATCAGCTTCTTCTTTTGTGATTTTTCCGACATTGCAGTCTGCCATAATCTGAACATCTTTATCATTAAGTTTATAAAAATTCCAGATAACAAGAGCTATAACAAGTCCGATAATCGGAACAATATTATATGTGAACCAAAGACCGTCAAGGGCTTCGCTTGTCTGTTGTGCAATAGCATTGATTGCTTCAAGGTCTGCAAAGTTGCTGACTTCCTGCTTGATTCCGTTGAATTCAAACTCTGTTTTGAAACCAAACATTCCAAGAAGAGCAAGTCCCATAGAACCTGAAATTGCCGCCGCAAGTTTAACTGCAAAAGTCTGAATTGCAAATGTGATGCCTTTAGCTTCTGTTCCTGTTGTAAACTGACCGTATTCTGCACAGTCGGGAGTGAATGTGAACGAAAGAACACCTACAACACCAAGAGGAATTGAACGAAGCATATAGGTAATTATAAACAGAATGAAGTTATTTCTGGTGGGAAGAATCAGGAATGAGAAGAAAACTGTTGCAACAGCGCATATTTTGAAAAGAGTTGTCTTATCTATCTTTCGGATAATTTTCGGAACAAAAAGCGCCATTATAAGTTGAGGAACCGCTGCAACTGTTCCTGTTATAAGTGATGCAAGCGAATTCTCATATATATAATAAGCGGTGATCATATGAAGCGCATTGTATGTCTGAGCGCCCGAGAAAAAGATGTAACCGATGTAATAAATGAGAAGATATTTGTTGCTTACAACATATTTTATCATCTTTCTGACGGTGAACTGTGAATCATCAGTTGTTTTGTTTCTCTCCTGGCAATATTTGCAGACAGGGAACATTGTTGCCATTGCAATTACCGCAACTATAACAGACACAAGACCATAACCCATACCGATAAATTCGCTGATGAGAAGGGTTACAAGAACTGTTGTAAGCGCAGAACCGATTCCGCCTGTAATTCCTTTGAGGGAAAGGATTGTGTTTCTTTCTTCAATGTTACTTGTCATTGCGGTGATGATACCGAATGCAGGCACGTCACAAATTGTATATGCCGTATCCCATAAAACATAGGCTATTGCAAACCAGATGAGTTTTACGGTTTCACTTGCGGCTGTGGGAATAACAAAAATCGCAATGGTTGTAAGCGGCGCTGTTGCACACGCAATTTTAAGCCAGGGAATATATTTCTTGTTGCTCTTGAATTTAAATTTATCAAATATAACACCAAAAACGGCATCATTGACTGAATCCCAAACCTTAACAATCAACATTACTGCCGCTGATTTAACAGGATTAACACCAATAAGAAGCAGGAATGTTGTCAGATAACCCGCTACCAGATTATAAATCATATTCTGACCGAAGAAATAAGTATAATAGCTTTTTCTTTCAGGATCAGTAGTTTGCCACAGAGGATTTTGCACCTTCGAGTGATTATTATTCATAAAATTTCTCCTTTATGATTCATCTGTTTTATTGTATCACAACAAAAATCAAAATTCAACAATCACTATTTAATGATTTAGTTGATTACTGTTTTTTAACTTAACATAAAAACAGTCACAATCAAAAGTTTTCTGCTCTTAATCGTGACTGTTCAATTTCAGAAATATAAATATGTCTTCTTTCTATATTTAAGCAAAAAAATTGCCCGATGTACTGTGGTGGAGACGGAGAGGATCGAACTCTTGACCTCTTGAATGCCATTCAAGCGCTCTCCCAATACACCTAAAAACGCACCCCCGCAATAG
>JAZRJH010000209.1:0-2289 GCA_045645685.1 Acutalibacteraceae bacterium | reverse complement strand
GATATAATTAATTTGGAACGGTTCAAAGATTTATTGTGTAAAGCTATTGATCATTCCATATGCAAAGATATTGAAAAATATGGTGTTGAATATGTACCGATGCCATCTGACTTTTTCTCCGACACATATTTGGAATTTATCACACCTGAAATCGAGCCGTTAATAACTGCAGAAAAAGATATTTTAGGTAAGCTACAAATGGAAGACGGTGGATTTGATATTACATGGAAATGGTATACTCCATATCCCGAATTTGAGCAGGCACGAGCTTGGTGGCGTCCTCGCATTACTATCGAAAAACTTCTTTTTAATGAGTTACAGATATGAAAACCGAGATATTAAAACAAAATGAAAACAGTTGGAATGAGTTGGCTGAAGATTTTTTCGGTGTAACCGCTTTGCCTGTACTTGGTTGTTCAATACCGACAGAGGATGAACTTCACCTTTTTCCCGACCTTAACGGCAAGGCTGTATTTGAAATGGGTTGCGGTAGCGGTCATTCGCTCAAATGGTGTGCCGAACATGGGGCAAAAGAGCTTTTCGGTCTTGATATATCTGAAGAACAACTTAAAACAGCAAAGAAACTTCTTGACGAAAACAATTGCTCCTGTACCCTTTTTCATCAGCCTATGGAAGATAACACGAATATTCCGCAGAACTATTTTGATGTTGTTTATTCAATATACGCAATCGGTTGGACAACAGACCTTGAGAAAACAATAAAGAATTCTGCTTCTTATTTGAAACAAGGCGGTACTTACATTTTTTCTTGGGATCATCCGCTTCTGCATTGTGTTGATTTGGAAAGCGTTGCTATTTCGGGCGGCAACAGAACAGTAGCAACCGAAGAACGCATTATTTTTAGCGGCAACTATCTTGAGGAAGATTATTATACATTTGAGAAATACGGCAATCCTCTAACTCTGCAAAACCGTAAGCTCTCAACATACATAAACACTCTTGCCGATGCAGGTTTTGCTGTTGAAAGAGTGATTGAAGAAACAAGCGAAACCGTTCTTGAAAAATCAGCAGACTTCGCTTCAGGTTACTATGCCGATTTCAAAGCAAAGCATTTCCCTCTATCAATTGTTATTAAGGCAAGAAAGCTTTGATTTTTGAGGTGTGAATATGTTTGAACTTGAACAAGTTTGCAATGAAAATTTGCTGTATTACAACGAATATGAAAAAGTCTTTGAAACTGATTTGAAACAATATCAGTCAAGGGTTCATCCGTCTGAAAATGCAGAAACTTTGCGTTGGTATCACATAAAGGCAGATAAAAAGTATATCGGTGCAATTTGGCTTGAGAAGAATTCCGATGAAGATTTTGCTGTTCTTGGTATTTTCATAGCTGATGAGTTTTACAGAAATAAAGGCATCGGTAAATCAGCAATTGAACAAATAATTAAAACCGATTTACAGCATATGCACACAAACAAAATACTCCTTCGTGTCCGTGAAGAAAACGAAAGAGCAATCAAATGTTATAAATCGGTTGGGTTTAAAGAAAATCTAAAATACAGAAAAGACCAATTGAATGTTATTGAAATGATATATGATATTTAATTGTGATAAGCTCATAAGACACTATTAAAATACAAAACACTTTGTTATAATTTGTATGTACTCAACGGAAGGAGAGATAGATATGATTTATAGAGTAGATGAGTTTGCAGAAAACAATATAAATCCCATAACTAAATCTGAATATGATTCATCATGGTTGGTATTGACTCTTTCTTCTGATATTGATACACCTATGATTGTCGGAACAACCAACGGTTGTGCCTATACCATAAAAATCAGCAAACAGCTTCATGATGATTGGAAAATGGCTGTCGGTGATTTCGTTGATTACTGTGATGAAAATAGTATTAACGGTATTTTAGTGATTTCTGAAAGTGAGTATGACGAAACTGAAAAGTATTATAACGGTCACAGTTATAACGAGGCTATACTACGTAATTATGAAACGCCGGTTTTAGT
The DNA here is from genome assembly GCA_045645685.1 of Acutalibacteraceae bacterium. Taxonomy (GTDB): domain Bacteria; phylum Bacillota; class Clostridia; order Oscillospirales; family Acutalibacteraceae; genus CAG-177. The sequence continues at coordinate 303 of JAZRJH010000209.1, read as the reverse complement.
GCACAGTACATCAATGGAGAACTGGGTTCAAATACAAAAAGATGGACTGCTGAAAAGTTGGAATCAACTGAATAATGAAAGTGCCAATTTTGAAAAGGAACCTATAGGTAAACAACTTGGTGACCCTGTTCATTTCAGTGATTACGTTATGTTTGGCGGTGGTGTAAGCGGAGAAATCGTTGTTAATTCCAAACAGTCAGGCAAAATTGTAATGGATGTTGACACCGAATATAAAACAGGCGCACGTTTGTATTTTGATGCGGAGAAAATGGCTAAAGACGGTTTGCTTGTTCGTGACGGTGC
>JAZRJH010000208.1:0-11081 GCA_045645685.1 Acutalibacteraceae bacterium | reverse complement strand
GTTATTGGCATTAAACCCCGTCTTTGAGAGCCGAAGCCGCAACTGACGGCACAAATGCGAGTAATATAATATCATAAGACTTTAAAGAATGCAAGCATTTTTTTGTTAAATCCGCAAATATTTGTGAATTTAAACATTTTGACGGGTTTTTGGTCTTTTATATGTCCTGTATTATTCAAATATACTCAAATCTTCTCTCAAAAGCTTGGTTCTGACTATCTCTGTTTTCTCGGGATCAGCCGAAAATTCGCCGTAGAGAGCGCTCATGAGAAGCTCTGCATTGAGATTCACGGAGTTGCCTGCGGCAAGAACTGTTTTAACGCGGACAAATTTTCCGTCCTGATTTATCTCAAAAGAACGGATAAGTTCACAAAGATTAACGGTTTTTATTCCCCTTTTGCTTCGCTTTTCGGCATTGAGAACGCCGCCTGCAATCACAGAAGAAGCGCCTGCAACAAAACCTTCAGCTTCGCCTTCGGAAAGAAATTCAACGTCAATTTCATATTCCCCTGCCGCAATTTCATTGGGCTTGCAAATCGGTTTTGCAACATCCACAATTTCGATTCCCTCGGGCATAACGGCATTGAGTCTGTTCTTGATTTCTTTGAAAGAAAGATCTTCTTCAATTCGGATATCAAGCGGTTCTCTCATGCCTGACTGACCGAGAGGAAGGGGCATGAGAAATGTCATATAGGGATGAGGATTGAAGCCTTCGGTATACCAGAGCGGAATATCCGCACGGCGCACCGCTCTTGTCATGCAACGGTTCATATCCAGATGAGAAATATAGACAGCAAGTCCGTCTTTTTTAAACCACAGTCTTACCGATTTCATCGCATGCACCCCCATTGAGTTTATTTGCACCGCAGCCTGCACATTTTTCACGGCAGCAAGCAGTTGTTACGCCTTCATGAGCCTTTTTGTTTTCGCTGATAAGGAACTTCTTTGTTACACCGAAATCCATGTGTTCCCACGGGAGAGTTTCTTCGTAATCACGGCGTCTTGCGGTATAGAAGAACGGGTCGATTCCGTTTTCGGCAAAACTTTCTTCCCACGCTTCTTTCTTGAGATGTTCAGACCAGCCGTCGAGCTTACAGCCCTTACGCCATGCGGTTTCAATAACATCAGCAAGACGTCTGTCACCTCTTGCGAAAACACCTTCAAGGAAGCTCGTCCATGGAACGTGTCTTGAAACATTGACCTTTCTTGTTGTGACACAATTAATAAGGAAATCCTGCTTTTCAATAAGAGTATCGGGCTTATCCTGAGGCTCCCACTGGAAAGGAGTGAAGGGCTTGGGAACGAGTGATGCAAGGCTGATGCTTACACTTACACTCTTGCCCTTGGGTTTATCGGGATTCTTATAATATTCATCAACAACTGCCTGAGCAAGGTTTGCAATTCCCCTGATATCTTCTTCTGTTTCCGTGGGCAGACCAATCATGAAATAGAGCTTCACGGCAGTCCATCCGCCCGAGAAAGCCTGTGCGGCTGTGCGAAGAACTTCTTCTTCGGTAATGTTTTTGTTGATAACATCACGAAGACGCTGTGTACCCGCTTCGGGAGCAAATGTAAGACCGCTTCTTCTGACCGCATTGAGTTTTTCCATGAGTTCTTTCGGGAAATTGTCTGCACGGAGCGAAGGAAGAGCGATGTTTATTTTTTCGTCAATTGTCCACGGAAGCATATTTTTGATAAGAGTATCAAGACCTCTGTAGTCACTTGTGCTGAGTGAACAAAGAGAAATTTCGTCATAACCCGTGCTGTCACAAATCGCCTTGCACTGCGCTTCAACAACTTCGGGAGATTTGCTTCTGAGCGGTCTGTTAAGAAAACCTGCCTGACAAAAACGGCAACCCCTTATACATCCCCTGAAAATCTCAACAGTTGTTCTGTCATGAACAACTTCAAGGAACGGAACAACAAACTCTGTGGGTGCGAACATTTCATCAAGATTCGCAACATTTCTCTTGACAACCTTTTCAGGCGCACCGTTTGTGGGAGTTACGGATTTTACGGTGTTGTCTTCGTTATATTCAACTTCATAAAGCGAGGGCACATAAACGCCCTTAATCTGTGCGGCGGCAACAAGGAATTCCTGCTTTGTTGCACCTTTAGCCTTATATTCCTTGAGCAGATCAATAAGCTCATTCGTGACTTCTTCGCCGTCACCGGGCAAAGTGATATCAAAGAATTCTGCCATAGGCTCGGCATTGCATACACAGGCACCGCCCGCAATAACTATGGGAGTGAGAGATGTTCTGTCCTTTGCTCTGACGGGCAGACCTGCAAGGTCAAGCATATTAAGAACATTGGTATAACTGAGCTCATATTGCATGGTGAATCCGAGAATATCAAAATCCTTGATTGCATCTCCGCTTTCGAGCGCATAGAGCGGAATATTGTTTTCTCGCATAACCTCTTCCATATCAACCCACGGAGCAAAAACTCTTTCGCACCATGAATCTTCCCTTGCATTGACAAGAGAATAAAGAATCTTCATTCCGAGATGCGACATACCGATTTCGTAAGTATCGGGGAAGCAGAATGCATAACGGATATCAATCTTTGATTTGTCTTTCACAATACTGTTAAGCTCGCCGCCCGTATATCTTCCGGGCTTCTGAACCTTGAGCAAAAACTTTTCAATTTCTTTAGGATACATACAAATTCTCCTGAAAATTATTTTAACTTATATATAATAGCATATCTTTTCAGAAAAATCTACAAGATATTTTGTTTCATTTCCAAAGTGGTTGATATCGCAACATATCCCGCAACTGCAAGAAGAGTTATATTGCCGTTGTTTTTTGCAAAAAACAATCCCGTCACAATCATCGGAATAACAGTAGCAACGGTTATAACAAGACATATTTTATCTGCGGTTTCCTGTTTTGTGTTTCTGCAAAGAACGGTATAAACTATATTTCCCCCGTCAAGAGGTTTACACGGAATAAGGTTGAAAGCTCCTATGCAAAGACTGATTACCGCCGCAACACGAAGCAATTCAAAAATTTCGCTCAGAAGAAACGTAACCGCAGAAAACATAAAATTTACTGCAGGTCCTGAAGCAAAAACCGCAAGCTCACCTGCCGTGCTTTGCGATGACATCGGGTTTCTTTCAAGTTTTATCCCATAAAAAGACAGACAGATTTTCTTCGGCTTTTCACCGAGAATAAGCAAGCAGATTATATGCCCCGCTTCGTGAAGAATGCAACAAAGAAGCGCAATCGCACCTACTCCGCTTTCATCGATAATCAACGTCAGGGTTACAGCTATCGCAAAAGAAACATTTATTCCGAATGTTGTTTCGCCAAACTCAAGCTTCATAGCGGTTTTCGGGATAAACAAGCAATTCGGGGTCAACTCTCACGCCGTTTATTCTCACTTCAAAATGAAGATGCGGACCCGTTGACATTCCCGTTGAGCCAACAAGTCCAACCGTTTCACCCTGCCTTATAATCGCACCGTTTTCAACATAAATCTCCGAAAGATGGCAATAGAAAGTTTCAAATCCGTCGGAATGTTCAACAAGCACATATTTCCCCCACGAATCATCTTCTCCCGTTTTTATGATTTTACCAAAATAAACGGATGAAACGGGTGTGCCTTCTGCCGCTGCCATGTCAAGACCCGTATGGAATCCCCTTTTTCCCGTTATCGGGTGCGTTCTGTAACCGAAGCGCGAAGTTATCCTTGCACCGTCAACAGGTATAACAGGATTTGCATTGACCAGATAATTATCGAACGATGTGCCCTTTGCGGATTCAGCATCATCTCCGCCCGAACCGTTTATGATTTCACCGACGGCGATTTTTTCGCCCGTTTCATCGCTTGTCACTTCATATGTAGTCATTATGTTTTCCGACATTGCGGTCTGCGCAAAATCCACGGGTTTAAAAACAAATTCCGCCGCTTCTTTGAGCTTATCCGCAATTTCGCCTGCCGACATATCGGTTTGCATTATTCTTGAATAATCTTCTTTCATTTCGGCAAAAAAATTCGGTGCGATTTTGGAAGCAAGAAAGACTCCCGAAACTATCATCAGACTCAGAAAACTCTGAAGGAGCAAGAGTCTTACAAAATAATCGGTTTTTGTTTTTTCTTTGGTTTTTTTGCGTTGCGGTGCATCTTCATCTGCAAACCTGAATCTGTTTCTGTATTCATCACGCTCTTCTCTCTGCGGTGACTGAAAATCGTAATCCATTATAATTCCCCCGAAAAAGTTTTGATAGATTATATGAATTTTCATCCGCATATATGCAAAAAAGACAAGGTACAAATGCACCTTGTCTTTATTCTTCTGCAATTATTCTCCAATAATCATAGGAATAATATTTTGTCAGTTTTTCTTCAGCAACGGCAACACTCTTGAAATATTTCTCATCAAAATCGCCTTCGGGGTCTGCATAAAGTCCCCATGCCGCCGCTTCATTGACCGACGGATAATATTTATCCCACAAAAGTTTACTGCCTTTTTTATCCTTATTATAGTTGAGATAATTCAGATCATTACGGATGCCGTCTCTGACCTTCACATAATCGGCATTAAGCTCTTTTCTCTCTTTTTCGGGGCATTGTCCCATCGAATAATATTCTGCTCTGACGGTTATGCTCTGAAGAGTTGCAATATATTTTGACATCCGTTTTGCAAGCTGTTCATCGGTGAGTTTTTCAAGCCTTGTTTCCATAATCTCACCATTCATCGCTTTCGTCAATCAGAACGGCATGAGCGCATCTGATTCCGTCAACCGCCGCAGAAACAATTCCGCCGGCATATCCCGCACCTTCACCGCAAGGATAAAGACCCCTGATATTTGACTGATAAAGGTCATCACGAAGAATTCTTACGGGTGCGGAAGAACGGGTTTCGGGAGCGGTAAGAACACCGTCGGGAAGCGCAAATCCGTTAAGACTCCTATCCATTTTAACAATAGCCTGAGCCATGATATCCGTCACTTTCTGCGGCAAAACCTTGCGGATATCTCCGGGAGTTACTCCCGTTGCACAAGTCGGTTTTACATAGGAAAGTTTCTTTGACGGAGTGTTATTAAGAAAATCACCGATGGTCTGACACGGTGCGCTGTAGTCACCGCCGCCGAGTTCAAACGCGGTTTTTTCAATTTTCCTCTGAAGCTCAATGCCTGCAAGCGGATGATCGCTTCCGAAATGTTCGGGTTCAATTCCAATAAGAAGAGCTGCATTGGAGTTTTCTCCGTCACGGGCATATTCGCTCATTCCGTTGACAACAACATGACCTTCTTCCGATGCCGCCGCAACAACTGTTCCTCCGGGGCACATACAAAAAGTATAAGCACCTCTGCCGTGTTCGGGATGGCAGGCAAGTTTATAGTTCGCCGCACCGAGCCTCGGATGACCTGCAAAAGAGCCGTATTGAGCTTTGTCAACCATCTCTCTGGGGTGTTCGATTCTTACGCCGACAGAGAACGGTTTCTGAATTATATTTATTCCTTTTTTATAGAGCATTTCAACAGTATCTCTTGCGGAATGTCCTATGCAAAGAAGAAGAGTATCAGTTTCTATATCTTCAATTCCGCCGTCGGGATTCTGACAGGTTATGCCCTGAATAACTCCGTTTGCAATAATCAAATCAGTAAGTTTCCAACCGAAACGGACTTCACCACCAAGTGAAATAATTTCTTCGCGGAATGATTTAACCACAGCGCCGAGTCTGTCCGTACCGATGTGCGGAGTTGACGAATAGGCAATTTCTTCGGGGGCACCGTGTGAAACAAGCTCTTCAACAACTTTTCTGCAAAGAGGGTCTTTGATACCCGTTGTGAGCTTTCCGTCAGAAAAAGTACCTGCGCCGCCTTCGCCAAACTGTACATTGCTTTCAGTATTGAGTTTTTTGGTTGCCCAGAATGAATTTACATCCTTTGTTCTTGTGTCAACATCTGCACCTCTTTCAATAACAAGGGGTTTGAAGCCTGCTCTTGCAAGAATGAGAGCCGCATAAAAGCCTGCAGGGCCGAAACCTGCTATCACAGGTCGAAGAGTGCTTGTTCTTCTGATTTCGGGCATTTCGTATTTATACGGCACTCCGATTTCAACCTTTGAATTCTTCGCATGGGCAACAACGGATTTTTCATCCGAATCAACTTCAACAGCCACATTATATACAAAGAAAATATTCTCTTTTTTTCTGCAGTCAACCGCCTTTTTGGTTATCTGCAGGGATTTGATTTTATCTTCCTTGCACCTGAGCGCTTTGGCCGCCGCCGTACGAAGTTCTGACTCATTGCTGTCAAGCGGTAATTTTATTTCATTTATTTTAATCATAAATTTTCCCTCATCAGTTAAGTTCTCCTGCAAGCATACCCGATGCCCACGCCCATTGGAGATTAAATCCTCCGCAGCCGCCGTCAACATCAATTATCTCACCTGCAAAATAGAGATTTCTGCAAATTTTTGATTGCATGGTTTTGGGGTCGATTTCGCTTGTTTTTATGCCGCCGCTTGTGACCTGAGAGTCCTTGAAATCCTTTGCTCCCGTAACTTCAAGCGGAAAATTCTTGATTTTTTCGGCAATTTTGCGCAAATCTTTTTCGTTCAATTCTGAAATAAGAGTTTCAGACCTGTAAAGTTTACAAGCTTTACAAATTGCAATTCCGACTGCTTTCGGAAGAATTCCCGTCAGCAAATTGTCTATGTTGGCAAATCCCTTGATTTTATTGAGATTTATAAGATAGTCCACAAGGTCATTATAACCCACATCAGGCATAAAATCAACAATTGTAAAGGGTGTTCGCTTTACATTATCAATATATTTTTGTGCAGAGGCAGCAAGCTCCATAGCGGCAATTCCAGACAAACCGTAATCGGTAAAAAGTATTTCACCGCTTGTCTGTGCGATTTTTTTGTCGCCCTTCAGAGTAAGAATAACATTTCTGACTCTCACGCCTTTCATCGGCTTCGTTATTTCGGACGAAGCGCACATCGGCACAAGTGCGGGGTAAAGTTTTGTGATGCTGTGACCGAATGATTTCGCAAGAGTATAACCGCTTCCGTCAGAGCCTTGCGACGGCGAAGATTTTCCGCCTGCGGCAATTATCAGCTTTTTGCAAATAAATTCACCGTTAATTATAAAATCCGATTTATGCTTTATATCGGTAACCGCTGTGTCGCAGAATATATCGACATTCAGCCTTTCAAGTTCAAAGCGCAGAGCATCAACAACAGATGAAGCGGTATTGCTTTCAGGATAAACTCTGCCGCATGAATCCGTATAGCAAAGCAAACCGAGAGAGGCGAAAAATTCTTTTATATCTTCGGGGCTGTATTTTTCAAACGCAAATTCCGTAAATTCTTTTCCGACATAGTCATGCACGGCAGCGGTTTCGTTTGTGAGATTGCATTTGCCGTTACCCGTTGCAAGAAGTTTTTTGCCGACTCTCGGAAGTTTTTCAAGAATCGCAATTTTCATATCGGGATTTCTGCGCCCCGCATTAATCGCCGCAACAATTCCTGCCGAACATCCGCCGACAATTATCAGATCATAATTTTTCAAGCCTGCGCCCCCTTTCGGTTCAATTCAGATATATATTTTACAATGTTATAAGAAGAATGTCAAATACTATTGATATTCAAAGACATTTATGATAAAATAAAACTGTAATTTTAATTGAAAGGATGTATTTATTATGACAGAAATCAATAAAGACATGAAAATCGGCGAAATTCTTGACGCTAACCGTGAAGTTGCTCCCTTCTTCCTTGAAATGGGTATGCATTGCCTCGGTTGTCCTTCCGCAAGAAACGAATCCGTTGCACAGGCTTGCATGGTTCATGGCGTAAACGCTGACGAACTCATCGCAAAAATCAACGCTTTCCTTGCTCAGAATGCTTAATCTTTCAGAGAGAATGCTTATGGCGGCGAGAATGGTGCGTCGGGGTAACACCGTTGCCGATATCGGCACGGACCACGCCTATCTCCCCGCCTATCTTGTTTTAAACGGCATTTCCCCGAAGGCTCTCGCGTGTGATGTACGCAAGGGCCCGCTTGATAATGCAAAAAAGACCGTTGAACAATACGGAATTCACGATAAAATAGCACTTCGCCTTTCTGACGGATTTGATGAAATCAAGCCCTGTGAAGCAGAAGATTTCATCATGTGCGGAATGGGCGGAACTCTTATGGAAGAGCTTGTTTCAAGAACAGAGTGGCTCAAGGATTCGTCAAAAAGAATAATAGTTCAGCCGCAATCGCACGCCGAAGATATAAGAAGATTTTTTGTTGAAAACGGGTTTGAAATTCTGACGGAAGATGCCTGCATCGATTCGGGGAAAATATATTGCGCCATGGCAGCGGAATATACGGGCAGAATATCCGAGCAAAAAGCATCTTACATATATACAGGCAAACTGACAGAATGCAGAAAACCCGAAGCAAAACTATATCTTGAAAACATGGTTTCAAGACTCAGAACAAAGCACGAAGCAGAAAAAATCCACGGCAACCCCGAAACAGCTTCTTATTTAGAAAAAATCATTTCCGAAACGGAGGAAATCATAAATGAAATGCAGACCGACTGTTAAAGATATTTTTGAATATATGAACTGCATTGCACCGTTTGAAAAACAATGCGAATGGGATAACAGCGGTTTGATTGTCGGGGATAAAAATGCCGAAGTTTCAAAAATCGGTGTTGTTCTTGATATTACAAATGATGCAATAAAATATGCCTGCGAAAACGGCATCAATCTTATAGTCAGCCATCATCCCGTGATTTTCGGCGGCATAAAAACCATTCTCGCAGATGACCCTGCATATATGCTTGTCAGAAACGGCATATCGGCAATCTGTGCGCACACTTCACTTGACATTGCAAAAGGCGGTGTCAACGATACCCTTGCAGAAGTACTTGGATTTTCAGATGCCGTTCCCCTTTCGGAATGCGGAGAAACAGAGATGGTGAGAGTTGCAGAAATCACCCCCGTTTCAGGCGAAGAGCTTGCAAGAATTTGCGCAGGCAAACTTTCAACATCCGTATCAATTGCTGACAGCGGAAAAACAATCGAAAAAGTTGCTCTCTGCGGCGGTGCAGGTGCTGATTTCATGCACGAAGCATTCAAGGCAGGTTGCGATGCCTATATCACGGGCGAAGCAAAGCATCATGAATTTCTTGAAGCAAAATCACTTGGGATAACTCTTATAACCGCAGGTCATTTTGAAACGGAAAATCCCGTTGTTACAGTTCTGGCAAAAAAACTCAAAGAAAAATTCAATTGCGAAGTTGAAATTATACCGCAGAAATCACCCGTAAAATATTACAGTAAAGAGGATTAATTATGCCCCTTGACGGAATTACGATAAATTTATTGAAACAAGAGCTTTCGGGTTACATCATCGGAAGCAGAATAGAAAAAATACATCAGCCGTCGAAAGATGAGCTGGTGTTTCATCTGCGCTCAAGAGAAGGTGCATACCGTCTTCTTATATCCGCTTCCGCAAATAGTCCGAGAATTCATCTGACAGCAAATGCTCCCGAAAACCCTGCCACTCCGCCAATGCTCTGTATGCTTTTCAGAAAACATCTTACAGGTGCGGTTATTACGGATATCAGGCAGCTCGGACTTGACAGAGTTGTCTTTCTTGACCTTGCAGGCACAAACGAAATCGGCGATGCCGTAACTTTCACACTCTGCATTGAAATCATGGCAAAACACAGCAATATTATCCTTGTTAATTCGGAAGGAAATATTGTAGACGCTGTAAAGCGAGTTGACTTTACACAGTCATCGGTAAGACAGATTCTGCCTATGTTTAAATATGAATATCCGCCCCGTCAGGGCAAAGCAAATCTGACCGAAATCGAACCTGAAACTGCAATAAATCTTATAAAAAACTGCACAGGGAAGCGACTTTCAGGTGCAATTCTTGAAACTCTCGAAGGCGTTTCTCCTTTGATAAGCCGTGAAGTTGCCGCTTTTACCTGTGGCGGTGACATTGCCGTTTCGGAAATGAACGAATTATATGAGCAAAGACTTCTCAAAAAGCTGACAGAGATAAAAGAAACTCTTGTTTCAGGAAAAGGCGTTCCGACAATGCTTATGCGGGAATCTGTAAAGCCTTATGACTTTACATTCATAGATATCACACAATACGGTTTCGCCGTTTCAGCAAAAACATTTGAGAGCTTTTCACAGCTTCTTGACGATTTTTATTATGAAAAAGACCGCTTCGAAAGAACAAAGCAGCGCAGTCAGACACTTCTGAAACTGCTTTCAAACATGTCTGCAAGAGCTGCAAGAAAACTTCAGAGCCGTCAGGCGGAACTTGAAGCATGTGCAGACAAAGACACTCTCCGAATCAATGCGGAACTCATTCTTGCAAATCAATACAGACTTGAAAAAGGCTCGCTTTTCTATGATCTGGAAAATTTTTATAATAACAATGAACCTATAAGAATTTCTGCCGACCCTGCGCTCTCCCCTTCTGCAAATGCACAGAAGTATTTCAAGGAATACCGCAAGTCAAAAACCGCAGAGCAGATGCTTGGCGAACTAATCGAACAAAGCGAGCAGGAGCTTGCATATCTTGAATCGGTAATCGACTCGGTAAACCGTGCAGACGGATACACAGAGCTTGCAGAAATCCGCAATGAACTTCACGAACAAGGTTATCTGAAAAAAGCCAAAAACGACAAAACGAAAAAGGCTAAACCTATGCCGCCTATGGAATATGTTTCCGATGACGGGTATACGATTCTGGTTGGCAGGAACAATGTTCAGAACGATTTGCTGACATTCAAGACCGCCGCAAAGGATGATTCATGGTTCCATACTCAAAAAATTCCCGGCTCTCATGTAGTTGTTATCGGTAACGGTGATATCATTCCCGAGCTCACCTGCCGTCAGGCGGCAATTCTTGCGGCATATCACAGCGGTGGCAGAGAATCATCGCAGGTTGCCGTTGACTACACAGAAGTCCGTTCACTCAAAAAACCTGCAGGCGCAAAACCCGGCAAGGTTATTTATCACACATACAACACCATGTGGGTCACTCCTGACAGAGAGCTTTGTGAAAGATTAAAGAAGAAAAAATAAACGTAAAAAAC
>JAZRJH010000207.1:0-5699 GCA_045645685.1 Acutalibacteraceae bacterium | reverse complement strand
ATTATGACTTCTGCGCAAACGATGAACAAAAAGAATATATCAGAGAAATCATTTGTGATATCGTTGACCATATACTTGAAAACAATTATAAGCTCTGCGATGTTGACGGTCTTCCCACCACATGGGCAAACTGGGCACCCGACCAGCTCAACGGCAACTGCATGTGGCTTTGGGAAAAATGCATCAACTCCCTTGAAATGCTTACATTCCTTGATGTTGCATATCATGTATCAGGAGATAAGAAATACAGAGATGAGTTCATGCACCTTGCAATTGATGAACATTATCTTATCAATGCCGCACAGCACAAAAAGGATGACGGTCGCGTTTGCCACATCGACGACAATCTCGGATTCCTTACAACCGCAACAATTCTTCGCATTGAAGAAGACCCTGCAATCAGGAAATATCTTCTCATGGGTCTCCGTCACCATTGGGAATACGAAAGACCCGAACATACAATTTTCTTCAATCTTGTTTGCAGTGCATTCTCCGAAGAGCCTTGCGATCTTGACAATGCAATCAAAGAACTTCGCAACTTCCCCCTTGATTTTGTTCGCAGACCCATTATCAATTCAAAGAGAAGGGGTCTTGTTTATGACACAGAGCAAGAAAAATGGGGCGGAAAACTCCAGCTTAAAGAGGCTCTGGAAATCGACGAAAGAATCATTCAACATAATGACAGAAATATTTTCGGTGTTGATGGGGGCGATGCAACAAGAGCATCATGCCCCAGCACATATCTTCTCCCCTATTGGTTCGGAAGATATTACGGTCTTATAGAAGAAGCTGAATAAAAATAAAAGTGACTTGCAAAGGATAATCCAGAGCAAGTCACTTTTTTAATTTTAATTAAAATACGATATCAAAGAAGCTTACGTCAAAATTATATCTGTTTGTGAGATCATCATAAACACCGAAATTGCTGAAGAAAGCAACAATTGTGCCGATGAATCTGATAGCAGGATTATAAATCGGTGAAATCTTATCGGGATGACCGCCATCTTTATCGGTTTTCACGATTGTGTATTCATTGAACGCTTTATCCTCGCCTGTGTAATATGATGAAACAGTAATTGAATCTTCTGTAAAATCAAGAACATTATAGATTTTACTCTCATCGGGTGTGTTATATGCACCAATCCAGTCTTCGTTAAGACCGAGTTCGTCATCTTCGCCCCTGGGTCTTGTGATTGAACCTGAAACCATATAAATTGTGCCTTCAGGGTCAGTCATAGTCGTTGCATAAGGCTGAACGGTTTTAAGATTATAAATAACATTGGATACTGTGTAATAATGGCTGTGACCGAGAAGAACAAGGTCAATGCCGAATTCATCAGCAATGGGTGTCCAGAGCAAACGAAGAAGCGCATTTTCGCTTTCTCTGTGGGGAAGTCTGCCGCTGTAAAGGTCATGATGAGCCATCATAACCTTCCACTTTGCATCGGGATTTGCTTTAACAGCATCCCTTACAAAGTTTCTGTGGTCAATACCGCTGGCGTTGTTCGAGTTAACTACAAGGAAGAGAACATCGCCTCTTGTGAACCAATAATCGTTGCCGATATATGTTGAAACAAGAGCATCTGTTTTTTCGTTGGGTTTAAGGCCGAAAGTTTTATATGCTACACCCTTCTGGTCATGATTACCGATTGTTGATGCGATGGGAATTTCTTTGAGTGCAAGTGCTGAAGAAAGACCCTTATACTCGCTCTGGAGACCGTATGAAGCCTGATCGCCTGCCGAAAGTAAAATTGAGGGATTATGCTTTGTGTATGCTTCATCAAGAACACCGTTGAAAATTTCAGCAGTTCTCTTAAGTTCAGCTTCGCTGGGAAGGTCATTTTCAAGAGCTGTGATATGAATATCAGTCATATAAAGAGCTGTGAATTCATCGGAATCCGCATCGGTTGCGAATGAATAAACTTCGGACTCAAAATCACCGCTTATGCACTGATAATAATATGTTTTACCTGCCTCAAGACCTGTGACGGTAACTTTGTTTGCAAAATCTCCGTCATATGTTTCGATGCAGTCGCCATTGAATGTTTTTGCATCAGAAAGAGCCTTGTTTGTGCCAACAAGAACCCTGGGGTCTGAGCTTTCTGTGTGATACCATGAAATGCCCATTTCGGATTCATTGCTTCCGGGGAAAAGAACAACAGCGTTGTCATATTCACTTTGCCATAAGGATTCCCATGTTATTTCAGATGCCGCGAATGAAGGTATAACCGCGGTAAGAGAAATGACAAGAGCAACAAAAACCGATAATACTTTTTTTGATACTGTTTTCATAAATTCTCTCCTTCTTATTTTTTAATCATTTTAAAGCAACAGCTTGATATTGTCAAGAATTAAATATAACAATCGCAGTTCCCTTATTGATAATAATTTCGCTTTCACATCCGATAAATTCATTGCTTACTCCAAGAGAAAAACAATTTGTCAGGTTTGCATTTTCAAGCGGATATTTCAGACCGTTGATATATACACCCGTACATTTATCGGAATGAGAAAACAGCGAAATATATCCCGAGCAATCTGCGGAAAAGTCTATTGACGAATCGGTTACTGCTGTGATAATTGAATTTCCGTCATGAATAAAAGCTTTGATTTTTTTCTGTGAAAGCGATGCAACAAGCTGAATATTGGCAAGTGTATGGTCAATCCTGCCTCCGCAAGCACCAAAAAAATGAAATTCAGAATATCCTTTTTCAATTCCGATTTCACAAGCCGCGTACATATCCGTAACATCCTTGACAGGATTCAGCTTCACAACATTTTTTCCATCGGGAATAATACCTAACGAATCAAAATCGCCGATAATTATGTCAGGTTCGATTCCTGCATCAAGAAGATATCTGTATCCCCCGTCTGCGGCAATAATCAGATCATCTGATTTTTTGTCTATATCAAGTTTTTTGCATTCGCCTGCACCGACGATATAACAAGCAGCCATAATTTCACCTCGCTGTGATATATTTTATCATGTTATATTTTAATGTCAAGGAAGATAATTGACATTAATATTATTTGGATTTATAATTCTGATATAAAATTCACGGAGGTTATTATGGAAAACACAAAACCCGTTCTTGAACTTGAACTTTATATAATCCGACACGGCGAAAGCATGGGAAACATCGGATATAACGGCAGAACAGATCTCACATTGACCGAAAGTGTTGACCCCGTTCTGAGCGAAAAAGGAATCACTCAGGCCGTTGCGGCAGGAAAATTTCTTTCTTCAACAAATTTTGACGCCGTATATTCAAGCGCACTTATGAGGGCAGTAAGAACTGCAGGCGAAATAATAAAAAGACAACCTTCGAAAAAAGAGCTGTTTGTTCATCCCGTTTTTACGGAAATGGGTATACCCGAAGAATATCATGCAGTTTCAATGGAAGAACTTCATAAACTCTGTCCGACTGCAACTGTAGCTGACGGAGTTGACCCCAAATCAAAAATGATGGAAGCAAATCCCGGAAGCGATGAAAAAGGACTTTTTGAACGTGGCGCAAGATCAATCGAATATCTCCGTTCAAAATATAAAAACGGCGAAAAGGTTGCGGTTGTTTCTCATGCGGCATTCATAACATATATGGTTTTTTATATTATGGGTTACAAAGAAAAAGTTCCTTCTTTTGACCTTGATTTCAATAATACAGGAATCACAAAAATCAAGTTCTACAAAGAAGGAACAAATAAATACGGTGATATTGTTTTTGAATACATAAACTCAACCGCTCATCTTATGTTTTAATCAATTAATTTATTATAAGCATCAAAAGTTATATCATCAAACAATACCCACTCAACAAGATCAAAGGAATCAGGATTGCTTTCAAGAAAACTTGTGACTGAGTTGACTGCAATTTCAGCCGCAAGATTCAACGGAAAATGATAAATACCCGTTGAAATTGAAGGAAATGCAATTTTTCTGATTCCATTTTCTTTTGCAACCTGAAGACTGTTGCGATAACAATCGGCAAGAAGTTCTTCTTCATGCTTCTTACCTGAATGCCAGACGGGACCTACAGTGTGGATGATGTACTTACAAGGGAGCTTATATGCACCCGTTATCTTTGCTTCGCCGGTTTTACAACCATGGAGTTTGATACATTCAAACTTAAGTTGTATACCTGCCGCTTTATGAATAGCGCCGTCAACACCGCTCCCGCCGAGCAAAGAGCTGTTTGCAGCATTGACAATTGCATCAACATCGTTGATTTTTGTTATATCTCCTCGGATAGCTTTTATCATAATTTATCACCTGATTACAAAAACTCCCGCACCGATTTGGTACGGGAGAATTTAATTATTTCATCATGCTTGCAACTTCTGCTGCGAAGTCGTGTTCTTTCTTCTCGTTGCCTTCACCCTTTTCAAGACGAGTGAAGCCTGTTACCTTGATGTCTGCGCCAAGTGCCTTAGCAACACTTGAAACGTAACCGCTTACTGTACCGTCAAACAGATCTGTACGAACGAATGCCTGTTCGAAGAGGCAGATTTCCTTAAGCTGCTTCTTGATACGGCCTTCAACTGCACCTGCGAAGATCTTATCGTTAACAAATTCTTCTTTGCCTGCTACTGCGAGCTGTGCAAGAGTAGCAACTGCTTCCTTTGAAAGGAAGTTGAAGAGATAGTTGTTGTTCTTCTGTTCTTCATAAGCTGCGATATCTTCGTCGCTGAAGAGCTTTTCATTGCAAGCCTTCTCAAAGAGCTTCTTGAGAATGGGCTTGGGAAGTGATTCGGGCTTGTTGAGTGAGCTGTCAATTGTGATTGACTTCATCTTTGCAAGCTCATCTTCTGAAATATCATCTTTGCTGAGATATTCGGGGCTCATTGCTGCAACCTGCATAGCAATGTTCTTACCCATTGCGATGAATTCAGCGTTGTCAGCTGCAACATCTGTGTCGAAGCTTACAAGAACGCCGACTGAACCGCCGCCGTGGATATATGAAACAGCTTTGCCTTCAACAAGAACAAAACGGCGAAGCTTGAGATTTTCGCGAATCTTAAGGAAGAGTTCCTGAATTGCATCAGCAACTGAAAGAGTTCCTTCTGAGATTGTTGTTGCAAGAAGAGCATCAAGATCAGCGGGCTTTGCTTCAACAACTGTCTTTGCAATCTGATTTGCAAGAGCCTTGAATTCGGGGCCGTTACCTACGAAGTCTGTTTCGCAGTTGAGTTCAACAAGAGCTGATGCTGTACCGTCTGTGTAAAGACCGATAACACCTTCTGCTGCAACTCTGCTTGCCTTCTTTGCTGCAGTTGCAAGACCCTTCTCACGAAGAATATCCTTTGCCTTTTCCATATCACCGTCAGCTTCTGTGAGTGCCTTTTTGCAATCCATCATGCCAACGTTTGTCATTTCTCTGAGAGCCTGAACGTCTTTAGCTGTAAATGCTGCCATTATATTATTCCTCCTCTGATGCTTCTGCTGCGGGAGCTGTCTGCTCGCCCTGTCTGCCTTCGATGATAGCGTCAGCCATAGCGCCAGCGATAAGCTTAACAGCGCGGATAGCGTCGTCGTTACCGGGAATTACATAATCAACTTCGTCGGGATCGCAGTTTGTGTCTACGATAGCAACGATGGGGATACCGAGCTTCTTAGCTTCAAGAACAGCGATTCTTTCCTTGCGGGGGTCTACTATAAACATAGCTGCGGGCTGCTTCTTCATTTCTGTGATGCCGCCCAT
>JAZRJH010000206.1:0-2394 GCA_045645685.1 Acutalibacteraceae bacterium | reverse complement strand
ATCAAAGAAATCTGCGACGCACTTAACTCGAGAGGATTAAAAACCCGAAACGGCAAAAAGTTCAAAGTCAACGGAGTAAGTATTATTCTCACAAACAGAAGATATATCGGTGAGTATAAATACCGTGACATTCTTAAACCTGACGGAATCCCTGCAATTATAGACAAAGATATGTTTGACAGGGTGCAGGAAAGAATGGCAAAAAACAAAAGAGCTCCTGCCCACAAAAAGGCAGAAGATGAATACTTACTCACAACAAAACTTTTTTGCGGAACCTGCGGTAGAATTATGGCGGGTGAATGCGGGACAAGCGGAACGAAAAAAGTCAAGCATCATTATTACAAATGCGGCGGTGCAAAACGACATCTCGGTTGCAAAAGAAAAGCAAACAAAAAAGATTGGATTGAACGAGTTGTAGTTCTGCAGACCGTAGCAAGAGTGTTAAAACACGAAGAAATTGAGAGAATAGCAAATGCGCTTCTGAAAATGCAAGAGCAAGAGGATACAACAATCCCCGCAATGCAAGCTCAACTCAAAGAATGCGAAAAAGCGATAGAAAATATGCTGAATGCGATTCAGTCGGGAATACTGACAGAATCAACCAAAGGCAGACTTGAACAGCTTGAAGAACAGCAGAGAAATCTGAAAACAGCAATACTGAGGGCGGAAATCAGACGCCCGAAATACTCAAAAGAAAGAATTGTTAATTGGATAAGCCGATTCAAAGGCGGCAATCCGAATAACAAGGAATATCAAAGACAGATAATAGACATCTTTGTCAACTCGGTATATGTTTATGATGACAAACTGGTGTTTACATACAACTTCAAAGATGGTACGGAAACCATCACACTCGAGGAAATAGAAGCCGCTTTCGGTTCGGATTTAAACCATAGCGCTCCACCAAACGGGCATTGGATGAACACTTATTTTTTCAAAGGCGGTTTCGCCGTAAGGGTTCCGATCTGATGCAAAACAGAAAAGAGAGTCAAGGTTTAAAGCCTTGGCTCTCTTTTATTTATGTGTTGCTATGTCACCATAGACTTACTGTCTTACCCATTTTCTTGCTGCCATTTTTCAAACGCTTTTTTGCCTTCTTCGGATTCATAATACTTTCGTATCTCCGGCACAAGAAACCTTGCGAATGAGTCGATTACCGACTGCGGCAGCTCGGCGTTGCATTTGGAATTCAACGGCGAAGCTTCGTTGGCTGTTGCTAAAATCTCCTTTCCCGCCGTATTGAACCCCTCGACCATTCGACCGAGAGAATGTCTTTGTTCTCGCTGAGATAATTTCTTATCTAATTATATTATAATCAATTTTTGAAACCTTGTCAAATTTTTGCAAAATTGCAATTATCCCGATTCTTACAACTTAAAAATAGGCATTGGAACAATAGAACCGCAAAATCAAGGGTAAAGGTCAAACTATACGCACCCCTCAATTACCGCACTCTGAGACCGTTGATATACAACGGTTTCAAAAGCTCTATTTGGTTAATTTTTTACTGTAATGAAAGTGTTTTTATCAATTGATTTTTTGCAACCTTAAAGTTCGTTATGTGGAAAAAGTAAACGCAAAATCGGGGCAACAGGTCAAACTATACGTACCCCTCGATTACTGCACTTTCAATCCCTTATATATCAACGATTTCAGACGCTACTTTTCCTACTTTTTTCAAACAAACAAAAGGAGTTTTTTACTTATGAATAATAACATTATTTCTTGTGAATTTAATATCGATCCCGCCTGCGTTGAAGTTAAACTCACCGACGGCTCAATGGTGTCAATCGACTGCATTGCCGTTGAAAACGAATATGCAAACAATATGTACGAAACATCAGAACTTGACTTCCTCATCTACAACGAGCCGATGAGTTATGTCAGATTACTGCTCAGCGGTAAGATGGAAGAATATCTGCGAAATAATACGGATTACACTCCGTTGTCAGATATGAGATAAAATGCTGAAAGCTCTCTTGCGATATGCAGGAGAGCTTTTTTATCAGTTAAATGACGGAGGGTCAACTTTTGTTTCCGAAAACGGATTGTTGTTTGGTGAGGGTTCGGACAAGCTGAAATACATTTTAGCGGCTTTGGTTGTTCCGAAGTCCTGATTCGAACCGCTGTTTTGTACCCTGTTGAATGCTTCACGGAACATTGCGTTGTGTGCTTCTTCTCTGTTGAGCAGAAAATCGATGGTTTCTCTTACCTTTTTATCATCAATCTGTCGGTAAAGATATTCATAAACGACCTTTGCTCTCTGTTCGGATGCGATGTTTGAAAGAAGGTCTGCACATAAGTCACCCGTTACCGAAACATAATCACCCGTCCACGAATAACCCGAAGCATTAATCAGTCCGGGATTGAGTCCCATAAGAACGTGTGTCTGGA
>JAZRJH010000205.1:0-4405 GCA_045645685.1 Acutalibacteraceae bacterium | reverse complement strand
AAATATGGAGAAACAACGCAGTCATCTTCAACGACAATAACTTTGCCGTATTTGTTGATAATTTCGGTAACGCCTGCAATAACCGATGCAGCAAGACCTTTGTTAACGGGACTTTCCGTAACGTTAACAGACTTGAAATCATCGGAATCTTTTATTGCCGCAACGGCAGCACGTACTTCATTGACCTTTTCTTTGCCTGCTTCATTTTTGGCACCGTCAGAAAAAATGAAAAGATCTGACTCTTTTGATTCTTTGCAGGATGCAAGTGCATTATATGTTTCAATAAAATGATCTGCACGGTTATAAACAAATATTATAATCGGAGCATAGCTCATTGTTATTTTCCTTCTTTCAGAATGTCTCTGTATGCATCAATAAGCATCTGTGCGTTTCTGTCGGGATCGTGTGTTATGAGCGCCTTTTTCTTTCCTGATTCGGAAAGAGAAAGCGCCAGTTCATCGTTATCAAAAACACGTTTAAGATTCCATGCGAGAAGTTTTGGATCGTCATTTCTGTAGAAAAGAGCTTCTTTTCCGTCTTCTGCCATATCGGAAACGCCGCCGACATATGATGCAACACAAGGAGTGCCGACCATCATTGCTTCGCCGAGCGTGTTGGGACTGTTTTCGATGGTTGAGCATAAAACATATGCATTAACCTTTGAAAGTTTTTCTGCAACCTGCTGTGCTTTGAGAGGTCCTGTGAATTCGATATAATCTTGTACCCCAAGGTCAAAAATAAGTTTTTTCAGATATGAAGCATAACCTTTCTTGAGAAATGAACGTTTGTCATTTTCCTGATATGGCTTATATCCTGCAACATAAACTTTGATATCAGGATATTCTCTGACAAGATAGGGGAGAGCCATAACGACGAAATGAAGACCCTTGAGTGCACTGTATCCGTTTCCGACATAAATCGAATGACGCTCCATATTCTTGATGCTCCATTTTTCTTCATAAAACGGCTTGCGGAGAATGCGGCTGCACGGATAATATTTTGCTTTTGGGTTTATAGCATAGGAATGCGCTCTGTCCCATGTTGTTCTGCGGAGAATATACTCGGCGTTTTCTATTATTTCCTTTTCGGATTTCATGCGGGGTTTGTACCATTTTGTTTTACGAAGATGCATAATCCATGCGGAGAAAATTTCTGTCAGAGATTTTGAAAACATCATATCGTCAATCGGAAGCTGACCGCATTGATAAGCATATTGCCCGTTGAGAATTCCCTGAAGCGAAACAACAGCAGGGATTTTGTGTTTCTGAGCAGTTAATTGCATCGCTCTTGCATGAAGAAATTCAGTACCCTCAATATTGATTATGTCAGGGTTGAAGTTAGCAACGATTCTGTCACATTTCACTTCAAGATCTTCAAGCGATGTTGATGAAGTGTAATGCAGACTGAAATATGTTATTCCGTTTATCGTTTCGCAAAAGTCAAGGTTTTCCTCGCATTTGCATACGATACCAAGCTCAATGTCATTATTTTGGCTCAGGCGGTCAGCCATGGATTCAACCCAACCGCCGAGAACTTCGGAAGTTCTTCCGAGTTTTACTGAAACTGCGGCAGGTATTAAATTTACTGTCCATAAAACTTTCATGTTCTTTCAGCTCCGGTCCATTTTATAATATCTTCAAACAACAGCGATGATACAATTATAACCATAAATGTGAATGAATAGCTGACTGAATCAAGTATCGAAACAAACATCAGGGTGATAAGCGTTGCATTTGCAACTTTTGTAATAAATTTGTCATTATAACGGTGTTTATAGTGGAATGGTACATGATAAAACATCATTGAAAATGCATATCCGCCAAGCCAACCGTATTTTGATGTAATATCCAGAAAAGCGGAATGACCGCCGCCGCTTGCACGCCAAAGAGAGCCGATAATAGGATATCTGATGATATCCATAAAGCTGGCAGAATAGGCTTCTATTCTTACCTGAATTGAGTCACCGGTTACACCTGAATCGCTTGTTGAAACAAGATCGTTGACTTTTCGCGCAACTGCTGTACCGTCAAATGTTTCAAGAATCCATTCCCTGAAGGGTTCAACATATAGTATAGCTGCCATTATTCCGATGAATATAATAATCGTTATGACAAATGCGGCAATAACATTCTTGCCTCTGTAGAAAAGAAGGAGAAGAAGACCGATGGTGCTTGCAAAAAGTGCAATTGAGTATCCGGCAAGTTCAAGGAATCGCACGAATGTATAAGCCCAGGCAACACCTATGACAAAATATAGTTTGTTGTGTCTGAATGCTTTGAATATCCATGCGAGGATAGCGGGAGATATACAGACCTGAGGATAAATAAGGCTGTAACCGCCTATGCCTTGTCTTAAAAATTCATATGTAGCTTCATCATCACGCACGAGAAGTCTTGCTATGGTGTGGTCTTCGATAAGAATGCTGAAGGTTTTGTAATTCCAAACAGTAAGAAGAATAAGAACAATAGGAACAATTCCTGCAAGTTCATCCCATTTGTCGTCATAGAAATATGTCATCATAAAACAGATAACAAGCATGATCAGTGCGATTTGTTTTATCAGCGCCGAGAAGTCATATTTTTCAAAAAAGACGACAACCATAACGGCTATAAGGAAGAATATTGCGCCGATTTGTTCTTTGCCGAGCGTTACGGGAGATTCTCTGACAAACCATATTGCTGCCCATAAAACGGCACAGGCAAGTGCAATCAGTCTGTATATTGTATCGACCTGTAGCGGAGGAGAAACAGTCCAGATAATAAGATACAAAACGGCAAATTTCTGAATAAGACCGTATGAAAATCCGTTTTTGAGCATATTTTCCTCCTTTCTTTTTATTTCAGCCAGTTTTCAGTCGGCTGAACAAATGATTCGTAATGAAATGTGTCGTCAAGCGATTTTGAAATGTACTTGTTTTTGATCTGATGAAGCATCGCTTCCGATATGTTTTTTGTTGTCATATCATCAAGAAGACAGCCTCTGTTACATTTTTTTATATATTCACCGACATCGCTGACGTCAGTTGTTATAATCGGTACACCGCAAGTGAAGCTTTCTGCAAACTTCGTGGGGAAACCTGCATTGTTTCGCTTATCTGAGCGGCGGATAAATATATAGCAGTCACAACCGAGAACATATTTTATTGTTTCGGAGTGCGAAAGTCTGCCCATAAATGTTATTTTGTTACGGACATTCTCGGGAATTGAGAAATCGGGATAAATATTGTTGAAATCATTTTCGGTTATTCCGATTATGCGTAGAAAAGTGTTTTCCTGATTGATTTTACAGAATGCTTCAACAACTTTATCAAGACTTTCTTTTTTTCCGTCAGGAATACCTGCAAAGCAGAATTCAAAAATATTTTCGTTGATTCCGGATTCCTGATGCCAGATTGAATTGTTAATATCAACAAGAGGGGGAAGAATGAGAAGATTTTTGCTCTTTTTATATTTTTTCTCCATCATTCGGCTGATAGCAATCATTCCGTCGGCAACTTTATGAGCAAAATTGCTGATAAGAATTTCGTCGAATACTTTAAAAATTCTTTTCGGTAATGACCCGTCGGTATCCCTTGTCCATTCGGTACAATCGTAACAAACTTCGATGCCTCTCTTTGAAAAAACTTTTTTTGCTTTCATAAGAGTAAACATCGGCACATTATAGAGAATTATTCTGCACACATCATCGTGATTTTTAATCACAGATTCAATATGCTTAACGCTCAGCATATGTCTGAGCCACTCTTTTGTTGATTTCGGATGAGAATGCTCAAACATGTTTTCATGATTTTGCACAGGTCTCAGACCGTCAAATGATTCGTCGGCAACACCGATAAAAACAGTTTTATATCCGAGTTTGTCAAAAATCTTGCCGTTTGAAACAACTCTGTTAGCTGATGCGCTTTTATCAGGCAGGGAAAATCCGCCGTAGTAAATTATTGTACCTTTGCTCATAAGTTTTCTTTATACCACTCAATAGCAGCTTCAATTCCTTTTTCAAAGCTCCAATCGGGATCATATCCGAGAAGTTCCTTTGCTTTGGAGATATCAGCATTGCTGTGCTTGATATCGCCTGCTCTGTCGGGCCCGAAATTGGGTTCAATATCAACGCCGAGAGCCTTGGTAAGCCCGTAGTAAATATCAATAAGATATTCTCTGCCGCCGTAGGCAATGTTGAATGCTTCGCCTGCAGCTTCGTGAGGAGCGAGGCAGGCTTTGAGGTTTGCCTCGATGACATTTTCGATATATGTGAAGTCACGACTCTGTTTTCCGTCACCGTTGATGGTGGGAGTTTCGCCGTTTATAAGCATTTTTATGAATTTGGGAATAACCGCCGCATATGCTCCGTGAGGAGTCTGACGTCTGCCGAAAACCTTGAAATAACGCATTCCGTAGGTGTCAAGACC
>JAZRJH010000204.1:0-13603 GCA_045645685.1 Acutalibacteraceae bacterium | reverse complement strand
AAAAAGGGGATTGATATTCTTCTTGATGCCGCTGATTTTGATAAAAAAGCATCCGATTCCGACCTGATAATTACGGGCGAAGGCAGACTTGATTTTCAGAGTGTAAACGGAAAGGTCATTTCGGGAATTGCAAAAAGAAGTTCTTTACTCGGCAAACCCGTTATCGCAATCTGCGGCAGCAGGGGAGAAAGAGCGGAAGAAATCAGGTCGCTCGGTGTTTCAGAACTTTATTTCTCATGCGAAACCGGAAAAACGTTTGACGAAATAATAAAAACCTGCCGTGAAGATTTATATAATGTGTCGTGCATTGCCGCGAATGAAATTCTTGAAAAAATTAATAATGTATGTTATCATTAATAAAAAGGAGGACGAAATCATGAAAAAAACATTAAGTATCATTATGTCCGTAATTCTTATGTTCTCTGTTTTCTCGCTTAACGCTTTTGCGGCAGCTACCAAAACAGAAACACTTCTTGAAGAAATCAACGAAACCAAGGAAGTTGCAGTAACCTTTACTGCGGGTGACATTCCTCTTTTCGGTGCAAATTCAAACTCAACAGATACAGTTTATATCATGGGCGACAAGGTGGCTTATGAATATAACGCAGGATTTATCAATGTGAGAGTTGTTGCTGATGAAAACAAAATCATTGCATTCCTTCCTGTATTTCCTTATATTCATGTTAAACTTGATACCGTTGCAATCGGATCATTTGATATCTGGGAGCTTATCGAAAGAGCAACAAGCGTTACTCTCGGAGTTCTCAATTATGTTGACAGCTACGAAGAAGAATTCAAAGGCAAAACATATTATGTTGAAGAATTCAATGACAGAGCGCAGGTGACAAGCAAATTCTATTATGAAGGCGATGCACTCAAAGTTCTTGTTGTTACCGATGCAAAAACACATTCTGTTCAGAATACATATTTTGAGAATATCAGCCTTGATGTTGATGAAAATCTCTTCAAACTTCCCCTTATTTCATTTGACATGACACCGATTCTTTCAGCATTGTTCCTTTCATTATTGGCAGCATAATAAAGGAGAGTTTGTTATGAAAAAAATAATATCTGTTATTTTTGTTTCATTTGTTTTTGCGGTTATTTTGTTTTCTGCGAATGCTTATGCAGCTGAAACCGAAAGAGCACCAGATGTTTTATCCGATATTTTGGATTCGGAAGAACTTCAACTTTCACTTTTATATAAAGATGGCGAAACGAACACGAAGATTGTGTATTATATAAAAGGCGAAAAAATCGCAATTGATGCCTATATGCCTGTAGCAGATATCTCTTACAATGTTTTGATGAGATGCGTTATTTACGGCGATCATTGTTATATTTATTTACCGAAATTTCCGTTTTTCTATATCGAAGTGAGTGCTGATGTGATAGATGAATCTATGGATACTTCAATGATAAATTATATTGGTACCGAAGAAAAGATAATTGACGGAAAGGAATATACAGTTGAAAAATACGAGTACGAAGGTGAAACTGTCGGATATGGCAGAATAAATGATGAGATAGTATTTATAGAGACATATACTGATTATTATAACATTGTGTATATTGAATCTATAAGTTATTCTGTTAACGATCTTGTTTTCGTGCGTCCGTTTTGGGCGATTGATTTAAGCGGATTTTTCTCTTATTAACAAATTACAAACGGCAGAGAGTTTTCTCTCTGCCGCTTTTTTATACCGTTTTCATTCTCAATTTAAGATTGTCGCTTATCATTGCAATGAACTCGCTGTTGGTAGGCTTTCCACGGGTATTCTGGATTGTGTATCCGAAGTAGGAGCTTAAAATATCAACATCGCCTCTGTCCCATGCAACTTCAATAGCATGCCTGATTGCTCTTTCAACTCTTGAAGGAGTGGTTTTGAATGTTTTTGCAACCGTGGGATAGAGAATTTTTGTAACCGAGCTTATCATCTCGTTGTTGTTGACCGAAAGAATGATAGCTTCTCTTAAGTACTGATATCCCCTTATATGAGCAGGCACACCTATCTGATGCATAATCTGCGACACAACAACTTCCAGATCTTTTACACCGTTTGAATTTGCATTCGAATTGTGGATAGATGAAAACTGAGTTATTCTTTCTGCAAGCATTGATGGATTATAAGGCTTGAGAAAATAATAATCTGCGCCTGCTTTCAGAACTTCACTCTCGAATCTCTGATTATCCGTGCTTGATAAAACCATCACAAGCGGTCTTTTTTCAAGATGCATATTGTCAAGTTCGCGAAGCACTCCGAGTGCATCCATTCTCGGCATAAATCCGTCTATCAGAAGCACATCGGGTCTTTCGCCCAAGGTGAATTTTTCAATAATCTGCATACCGTCTTTTATAACGGTTGAAACTTCAAATCCGTTTGTGCGAAGAATCCCTGCAAGCTCGTGTGCAGTTTCGCTTCCGTCTTCTGTTATCATTGCTTTCAACATTTTTCTCATGGTTTTTACCTCCGTGTGATTTAGTACATCGGAATATTACCATATTTTGCCATATTTGTCAATAATTACCAATTATTAATTTTCTGAAAGATATCGCATTATTCGACAGTATATTATGTAAAAACATGAATTTCTGAAAAAGATTTACGGGCTGATTATCCTTTGTTTATTTTCGTGTTGGCTGAGCAAATTATTATTGCTTCGCAAAAATGCGGAGCAATAAGAAACACGGAGGTGAACATGAAGCGTTTTTTTAAGGTTCTGAGCGCAGTTTTTCTTATTCCCTGCATATCGCTTTTTTCTCTTGTAGCTTACGGAGATATTAATCTTCCTGATGAAATAAGCATAACAGAGAATGAAACGCCTGAATTCGGAAGCGTTTTTTCGGCAGAAAGCGAATATGCGGTTGCGGCAGGCACAAAGTCATTCAGCGAATATAAATCCCATATAACGGCTCTGAAAGTGATTCCGATAAAAGAAATAAAAATCAATGTGACCAAGCGCAGATATGTTGGTCTTGGCGGTGATGTTTTCGGCATAAAACTGTATACAAAAGGTATTATTGTAGTCAGCACGGATTCCGTAACAACATCATCGGGTTCAAAAGAGCCTGCGGTCAAGGCAGGTCTTAAATGCGGTGATATAATTACCCATATCAACGGTGAAGCGGCAACAAGTTCAAATCAGCTCACCGAGTCCGTGGAGCAGTCGCAGGGTCAAACCCTGAAACTCAGCATCGACCGAAACGGTGAAAAACTTGAGCTGACACTCAAACCCGAAATGTCCGTCAACGGCGGATATAAAGCAGGTATCTGGGTCAGAGACAGCTCGGCAGGTATAGGTACAATCACGTATTATGATGATGAATCGGGAAAATTTGCAGGTCTTGGTCATGGAGTTTGCGATGCGGATACGGGCAAAGTAATGCCGCTAAATAACGGAGAAGCGGTCAGAGCAAGAGTCAACGGCTTCTATAAGAGCAGCGCAGGCAACCCCGGTGAGCTTTGCGGAGTTTTTTCTGATATTGTCCTGGGCAGCCTTCGTGTGAATTGCGAAACAGGTGTTTACGGTGATCTTTTGCAGCCTTCGGGCGCAAAAACAGTACCTGTTGCCCTTGAAAGTGAGATAAAACCCGGTGCGGCGCAGATGATAACAACCATAGACGGCAACGGCCCACAATATTATGATATCGAAATAATAAAAATTTATCCGTCGTCGGATATGTCATCAAGAAATATGATTATAAAAGTGACCGATGCCGGGCTTATCGAAAAAACGGGCGGAATTGTGCAAGGTATGAGCGGAAGTCCCATTGTGCAGAATTCGATGCTCGTGGGTGCGGTAACTCATGTTTTTGTGAATGACCCTACCCAGGGCTACGGGATTTTTGCGAGCAGGATGCTTGATGCCCGTGGTTCCATTGAAAATGCGGCATAAATAACTGTTTCGGATTGGACTCTCCCGTAAAAAGGAGAGTCTTTTTCAGGTTGACATATACCCTATGGGGGTATATAATATGCTTGAGGTGAAACTTATGAATTGTGAATGCTGTAATCATAAAACCAAAGAACGTTCCGAAGAAGAATATAAAAGCCTGATTAACCGCCTTAACAGAATTGAAGGTCAGGTCAGGGGAATAAAAAGAATGATTGAAGAGAATGCATATTGCACCGATATCCTTGTTCAATCATCTGCGGTCAATGCGGCTGTCAATGCTTTTAACAAGGAGTTGCTCTCAAATCACATAAAAACCTGCGTTGCCGATGATATCCGTGCAGGCAAGGATGAAACCGTTGATGAGCTTCTTGCAACATTGCAAAAGCTGATGAAATGAGGTGCTTATGAAACAGTTTGATGTTACGGGCATGAGCTGTGCGGCTTGCAGCTCAAGGGTTGAAAAAGCTGTTTGTGCGCTCGACGGAGTAACTTCATGTTCGGTGAGTCTTCTGACAAATTCAATGGGTGTCGACGGCTCGGCTTCCGATGAAAAAATAATAGAAGCGGTCAAAAATGCAGGCTACGGTGCATCGGTCAAGGTTAATAAAAAAGAAAAAACTTCTGAAGAAGAAATAAAAGACACCGAAACCCCTGCACTCAGGAAAAGATTGATTTCATCCGCAGTTTTTCTTGCGGTACTTATGTATGTTTCCATGGGTCACACCATGTGGGGATGGTATCTGCCCGAAATTCTTTCGCAGAATCATGTTGCGCTCGGTCTTTTGCAGATGATTCTTTCTGCAACTGTTATGGTTATAAACCAAAAGTTTTTCATAAACGGATTCAAAGGGATTATCCATAAATCCCCGAATATGGACACTCTTGTTGCTCTCGGGTCGGGTGCGTCGTTTGTGTGGAGCGTCGGAGCTTTGTTTGCAATGACATCGGCACAGATGAAAGGCGATTTTTCGGCGGTGCATGAATATATGCACGATTTTTATTTCGAGTCGGCGGCAATGATTTTAACGCTGATAACCGTCGGAAAAATGCTTGAGTCACGCTCAAAAGGGAAAACAACGGATGCACTCAGAAGCCTGATGAATCTTGCGCCAAAAACCGCAACGGTTATCAGAAGCGGAGAAGAAATCGAAATTCCCGTTTCTGAAGTTGCCAAGGGTGATGTTTTTACCGTCAGGTCAGGAGAGTGTATTCCTGTTGACGGCGTTGTTATTGATGGTATGGCATCGGTGGATGAATCCGCACTCACGGGCGAAAGCATTCCTGCTCACAAGTCAGAAGGGAATACGGTTTCTGCGGCAACAATAAACAAATCAGGATTTATAAAATGCGAAGCCGCAAGAGTAGGAGAAGACACAACGCTTTCGCAGATAATCAGGATGGTCAGTGATGCGGCGGCAACAAAAGCGCCGATAGCCAAAATTGCAGACAAAGTATCAGGCATTTTTGTTCCCGTTGTAATCGTGATTGCAGTTGTTGCAACAGTTGTATGGCTTGTTTCGGGCGAAAGTTTTGCTTTTTCTCTTGCAAGGGGAATTTCTGTGCTTGTAATAAGCTGTCCGTGTGCGCTCGGTCTTGCAACTCCCGTTGCAATAATGGTAGGCAGCGGAGTCGGTGCAAAAAACGGAATTCTGTTCAAAACTGCTGTTTCGCTTGAAGAAACGGGGAGAGTCAGGATTGTTGCGCTTGATAAAACGGGCACAATAACCGAAGGCAAACCGAAAATCACGGACATAATTCCCGACGGAGTTTCCGAAAATGAGCTTCTTACTTTTGCGTATTCACTTGAAAAGAAAAGCGAGCATCCGCTTGCCGAAGCAATAATCAAAAAAGCAGATGAAGTCGGTCTTGAAGCAAAAGAATCCGAAAACTTTACGGTTTTTGCAGGCAATGGATTAAAAGCAGAGATAGATTTCTGTGAAATTATCGGTGGAAATCTTAAGTTTATAGCAGAAAATGCACTTGTTTCCGATATGCTCAGGAATAAAGCGGAAATGCTCTCTGAAAGCGGAAAAACGCCGATGGTTTTTGCAAAAAACAGCGTTGCAATCGGAATAATCGCTGTTGCGGATGTTATGAAAAAAGATAGTGCACAAGCGATAAATCAGCTCAAGGATATGGGCATAAAAGTTGTAATGCTCACGGGCGATAACAGGAAAACCGCAAATGCAATCGGAAAAGAAGCAGGAGTGGACGAGATTATCGCAGATGTGCTTCCCGACGGAAAAGAATCTGCAATCCGCAATCTTCAGAGTCAGGGTAGGGTTGCAATGGTCGGCGACGGAATAAATGATGCGCCTGCATTGACTCGTGCGGATATCGGAATTGCAATCGGCGCAGGAACGGATATTGCGATTGAATCGGCGGATATCGTTCTTATGAAAAGCAGTCTTTCCGATGTTGCGGCAGCAATAAAACTCAGCAAAGCGGCGCTTCGGATTATTCATCAGAATCTTTTCTGGGCGTTCATATATAATATAATAGGTATACCCCTTGCTGCAGGATTGTTCATCCCGATTTTCGGTTGGGAGCTTAATCCCATGTTTGGTGCGGCGGCGATGAGCCTTTCGAGCTTTTGTGTTGTTTCCAATGCATTAAGGCTGAACTTTGCAAAAATATATGATGATATAAAAATCAGGACAAAGGAGATAAAAAACATGAAAAAAACAATGAAAATTGAAGGTATGATGTGCGGCCATTGCTCCGCAAGAGTCAAGAAAGTTCTTGAAGAACTTCCTGAAGTTGAAACAGCAGATGTTAATCACGAAACCGACACAGCCGTTGTAACACTCAATGCCGATATCAGCAACGATGTTCTCAAAAACACGGTTGAAGTTCAGGATTACAAAGTTATTTCAATTGAATAAAAAAAAGACTGCCGTAGAGCAGTCTTTTTATATCAATTCTGTTATTATTGTGTTGGATATCAGATATCCTTTAACTGTGAGCGAAATTGATTTGTCACTAACATTCACAAGTCCGTGTTTTTCAAGCGCACGGGCTTTTTTTATCGTTTCTTCAGGCACATTCTTATCAAATCTGCTTCTGAATTTTTCATAAACAAGACCTTCCGAAAGGCGGAGAGCGAGCATGATATATTCTTCTTCATCGCCGCCGTATCCGTCGCCAACGGGCGGAATGCCGTTTATAAAATCATCTGTGCTTCGCTCATAATAAAATCTTTTTCCGTTCACAAATGAATGTGCCGATGCGCCGATGCCGAGATATTCTTCGCAATGCCAATATTTAAGATTATGGCGGCTTTCAAATCCTTTTTCGGAGAAGTTCGAAATTTCATACTGATGATATCCTGCATTGCCGAGAAGCTCAACCGCCGATAAATACAAATCGCAGGTTTTGTCTTCGTCGGGCAGATTGAGAGTGTTTTTTATTCTGAAAAAAGGTGTGCCTTCTTCAATCTTAAGAATATATGCGCTGATATGCTTTGCGCCTGAATTTTTGCAGAAGTCAATTGACTTTTTCAGGCTTTCTTCTGTCTGATTCGGAATGCCGAGCATAAGGTCGAGCGAAATGTTGTCAATGCCTGCTGATTTTGCTCTTGCGATTGCTCTTTCAACATCATCGCATCCGCCCCGTCTGCCGAGAATTTTTCTTTCGGAATCGTCAGCGCTTTGCAGACCCATTGAAATACGGTTGATTCCGCTTTCTGCAACAACCGAAAAATCAAAGTCTGAATTTGCCGAACCCGTATCTGACGGATTGCATTCAAGAGTTGTTTCGCAGTCGGGGGTGCGGTTTATGTGACTCATGATTTTTGCAATGTTATCCGAGCCGATGAGAGATGGTGTGCCGCCGCCGAAATAAACGGTGTTATAAATGCCGCCCGCCTTGTCAATTTCTCTGCAAAGTGCATCAACATAAGCCGTCACTTTTTCGCTTTCGGGGTTTACCGAATAGAAATCGCAATAAGGACATTTTCCGTTGCAGAACGGGATGTGAAGATAAAGACCGATAGGATTCATAATATCACCTGATAAAAAAGGCGGCATAAGCCGCCTTGTATTAATCGTTATCGTCGAGCTTAAGAACTGCCATGAATGCTTCCTGAGGCACTTCAACAGTACCGAAGTGACGCATTCTCTTTTTGCCCTCTTTCTGCTTTTCAAGGAGCTTTTTCTTTCGGGTGATGTCACCGCCGTAGCACTTTGCAAGAACGTCTTTGCGCATTGCCTTAACGGTTTCACGGGCGATGATCTTTCCGCCGATGCCTATCTGAATGGGAATTTCAAACATCTGACGGGGAATGTTGTCCTTGAGCTTTTCGGCGATTTTTCTTGCTTTGGAATAAGCCTTTTCGGAGTGAATGATAAATGAAAGGGCGTCAACGATATCGCCGTTGAGAAGAACATCGAGCTTAACGAGATTTGATTTTCTGTAGTCTCTGATTTCGTAGTCGAACGAAGCGTAGCCTCTTGTTCTTGATTTAAGCGAATCAAAGAAGTCATAGATTATTTCGTTGAGAGGAAGCTCATAGTGGATATCAACTCTTTCGGGAGTAATGTAGTCCATGTTTTTGAAAATTCCTCGTCTGTCCTGACAAAGATCCATGATAGTGCCTACATATTCTGTGGGCGCATAAATATGAGCTTCCGTGAACGGCTCTTCGCATGATGAGATAACCGCAGGGTCAGGATAATGAGTGGGGTTATCAATTTCAATTGTTGAGCCGTCTGTGAGATTGATTTTATAAACAACGCTCGGAATTGTTGTTACAAGATCAAGATCGTATTCTCTCTCAAGTCTTTCCTGAATGATTTCAAGGTGAAGAAGACCGAGGAAACCGCAGCGGAAACCAAATCCGAGTGCGCCTGATGTTTCGGGTTCAAATGTGAGTGCGGCATCATTGAGCTGAAGTTTTTCAAGTGCGTCACGAAGATTTTCATAGTCTGCACCGTCAGCGGGATAAACACCGCAGAATACCATGGGGTTAACCTTTCTGTAACCGGGGAGAGGCTCGGAAGCGGGGTTTTCAACAGTTGTCACAGTATCGCCGACTCGTGCATCGCCTACTGTTTTGATTGAAGCTGTGATATATCCTACTTCGCCTGCTGTGAGCTCATTGCAGGGCTCGGGAATGGTTGCTCTCATGTAACCTGTTTCAACAACGGTGAATTCAGCGCCCGTTGCCATCATTCTCATGGTGTCGCCGGGTTTTATTTTGCCTTCTTTGACTCTTACATAAACGATAACGCCCTTGTAACTGTCATAAACCGAGTCGAAAATAAGTGCACGGAGCGGAAGATCGTCGTTGGCTTCGGGGGAAGGAACATCCTTAACAATCTTCTCAAGCACCTGCTCAATGTTAAGACCTGTTTTTGCTGAAACCCGGGGAGCTTCGGAGCAATCAAGACCGATAACATCTTCAACTTCTGCAGAAACTCTGTCGGGGTCAGCGGAAGGAAGGTCGATTTTGTTGATAACGGGAACAATCTCAAGGTCATGGTCAAGTGCAAGATATGTGTTTGCAAGTGTCTGAGCTTCAACGCCCTGAGAAGCGTCGATGATAAGCACCGCGCCTTCGCAAGCTGCAAGTGAGCGAGAAACTTCATAGTTGAAGTCAACATGACCCGGTGTGTCGATAAGATTGAGCACATACTCTTCGCCGTCTTCTGCAAGATAGTTGAGCTTAACTGCATGAGCCTTGATTGTGATGCCTCGCTCTCTTTCAAGATCCATTTTGTCAAGAAGCTGAGCTGTCATATCACGAAGAGCAACGGACTTCGTCTTTTCAAGAAGTCTGTCTGCAAGAGTTGATTTTCCGTGGTCGATATGTGCTATAATGCAAAAATTTCTGATTTTATCTTTTGAAACTGCCAATGTGAATTTCTCCTAATCAAATATCTAAAACTTCTTCAAGTTTTCTTTCAATGCCGCTCTGACCTATCCACATATCTTCCCAGCGGTGGCCTGCGATTGCTTCAATTCTTTTCTTATCGCCGATTGAAATTTCGCAAGTGCCTGTTTCGTGCTTCTGCGCAATAACAGACTGGATGATTTCGTGGTCGCGTTTCTTCATCTTGAAGCGGAAGATGAGAATGAGT
This sequence comes from Acutalibacteraceae bacterium, assembly GCA_045645685.1. Taxonomy (GTDB): domain Bacteria; phylum Bacillota; class Clostridia; order Oscillospirales; family Acutalibacteraceae; genus CAG-177. Next base: position 3,626 of record JAZRJH010000204.1, on the reverse strand, counting down.
GAGATGATTGCAAATAATGTGGGAAGCCAGCTCACGAGAAGTCGAAGACCGAATTCGGTCTGACTGCTGAGAGCGGCATATTCAATTTTTTCAAGATTTGTTGTGTCATAACCGATTGTCTGAAGGAAGATTCCGAGAAAACCGGTAACAAAGCTGTTGATTGTTTTTCTGACGAATGAATAGAATGTGGTGATAACGCCTTCACGTCTTCTGCCTGTGATAAGTTCGTCAACGTCGGTAACATCGGGCTGAATGTTGTTGATAACAAAACCGGGGCCGGAGAAGCCGATGTTATAAAGAATGGTTGCGATGTAAAGAATAAAAACGGGTGTTTTCGGTGTAACAAAGCCGTTGAGAAGCAGACCCACAACCATCATGGGCATCATAACCAATCCGCACATACGCTTATCCATATAGCGTGTAAGGAAATAATTTGCGGGGCCGCCTGCAATTTCAGCTGCGCCGCCAACGGTGTTCAGAACGCTGAAGTGACTGTATTTATCAGCAATACTTCTGATATAGAACTGATCTGCATAGCTGTAAAAACTCTTCGAAAAACCGTAGAAAAGGTTGATAAGGAAATACTGTCTGAATGATTTGTTTCTGAAAACCTGAATGTATTCGTTGATGAAATATTTATAGTCAATCGGCGGGTTTTCCATGTCGAGCGAGCTTTTTTCTTTTGTTGTGAAGAAAGTAACAAGCGGTGCCCAGCAGAAATAGATAACAAAAACAATGCCGCAAATGAGATATTTGTTTCTGTCGGCAGGTGAGGGGTTAACCATGTTTGTACCGCCGAGAACAATGCTCATAAAAATGAATGACGGGAACATTCCGAACATATTGAAAATATATTCAACTATTTTGTACTGCGTTCTTTCAAAATATCTCGGTGCAACCGTCGGAAGCATTGCAACGTGCGGGATGTTTATCATTGTATAACCCGAACTGTAAATAAGAGATGCAAGAAGATAATAAAGAAAAAGTGCGGTTGTGTTGCCCGTTCCCGAAATTCCGAATGAATACCATTTCATGAAATAGCCTATGAGAAGTACGGGAAGACCTGCGATAATCCAGAATCTGTGCTTGCCGAAACGGGATTTTGTTCTGTCTGTGATAAATCCCATTGTAAGGTCTGTTACTGCATCTATAACACCGCCGATAGTGCTGATGATACCTGACATACCGGTGCTCATTCCTTCAACAAAGTTCAGGAACTGCTGGTGATACATACTGATGGGGTTGGTGACACCGCCGGTTGTGATGCAGGCAACGTTATAGCCGATAATCGGTCTTAAGTATTCCCATGTGTTGCCTTCAATACCTACGGCATCCTTGATTTTGTTTCCGATACCCACGGATAATCCTCCAATCATAGAATGTTTTTAATATATACTGAAATATAATAACAAATTATAATAATAAGGTCAAGTTATTTGTGCAAAAATAAAATGTCTAATTTTAACAACTTGTTTACAATTAAATTGTTGACAAATCTTTCCTTTTGGTTTATAGTTATAACCGAAGTTAGCACTCAAAATTTGCGAGTGCTAAAATTAGCACTCAAGAAAAGAGGTGTGGCAAGTGAACGAACTGAGCGAAAGAAAAAAGCGTATATTGGCGGCTGTTGTTGAGCAGTATATCAAAACGGGTGAGCCTGTCGGTTCAAAAGAGCTTCTCGCTCTGACGGGTATGTCGGTTTCTTCCGCAACGGTGCGAAATGAAATGAGTGAGCTTGCCGCATTAGGTTATCTTGAACAGCCCCACACCTCAGCAGGCAGAATTCCTTCCCAGACGGGATACAGATATTATGTTGACAATCTGATGAAACCCCGTGAGATTGACGAGCTTAACAGAAGAATGATTGAAGCAGGAATTTCATCGGCGGCAGGTGACCCCGAAAGGCTGATTTCTCAGGCAGGCGAAGTCCTTGCGGATCTCACCAAATGTGCTTGTGTTTCAACGGCACCCGGCGGTGAATCGATGATAATCAGAAAAATCGAGCTTGTTCCCGTCGGAGTTCATTCTGCAATGCTCGTGCTTCTCACTTCAAACGGAATTCTCAAAAGCAGACTCTGCAGACTTGATTGTGAACTCACAGCAAAAATATGCGAGCAGTTTTATAACATAGTTCAGTCATGTATAATCGGAAAACAAGCCAACGATATCAGCGTTGCGGATATGCAGACGGTTGCCGCTTCGGTTGATGGTGATGTTTTTGCAATGCTTCCGCTTATGGCGGCGGTTTGCGAGCTTGCAAGAAGCACGGCAAATTCAAAAATCATGCTCGGCGGAAGTTCAAATCTTTTCTCGCATAAAGGATACGGAACAAATCCCATTGAGCTTCTTGAGTTTCTGAATAAAAAAGAACCGATATCAGCGGTTATAAACGAAACCGAAGACCCGCTCAATGTTAAAATCGGCAAAGAAAATCTTTACCGTCAGCTTGAAAATTCAAGTGTTATAATTGCAAAATATTCCGTCGGATCGGGCAACACAGGAAAAATAGGAGTTATCGGGCCAACACGAATGGATTATGAAAATATAATTCCCAGCATAAAATATTTAACCGACCTTGTCGGCACTCTCATCACTCAGGCGATTGAGGAATAGAAAGGACAGGCAATGAAGAAAGAAAAAAACAAGCCCGAAAATACAGAAGAAGTAAATGAAGCGGTTGTTGAAGAAACAAAAGAAGAACAGCTTCAGAAAGCTCTCGACGAAAAGAACGATCAATTTTTAAGGCTCTATGCGGAATATGATAATTTCCGCAAGCGTTCACAGAAAGAAAAGCAGGATATCTATTCATCTTCAAGAGCTGATGTGATAAAAGACCTTCTCCCCATTATGGATAATTTTGACAGAGCCGCCAACAATAGTGAAGGCAGCTATGAAGATTATAAAAAGGGAATCGACCTTATTTTCAATCAGTTTGTTGAAATTCTTACCAAAAACGGCGTTGAAGCATACGGTGAAAGAGGCGATGAATTCGACCCCAACATCCACAATGCGGTGATGACCGTTGAAGATGCAGATCTTGGCGAAAATCAGATTGCATCCGTTTTTTCAAAAGGCTATAAACTCGGCGACAAAATAATCAGAGAAGCAGTTGTCACCGTAGCAAATTCATAAATCAGTTTAAAATTATTCTTTTTCATATTATAGGAGGAAAAAATTATGGCAAAGATTATCGGTATCGACTTAGGTACAACAAACTCATGCGTAGCAGTTATCGAAGGCGGCGAACCCGTTGTTATCGCTAACGCTGAAGGCGCAAGAACAACTCCTTCTGTTGTTGCATTCGGCAAAACAGGTGAGAGAATGGTAGGTCAGGTTGCAAAGAGACAGGCAATCACAAACCCCGACAGAACTGTCGCTTCAATCAAAAGACAGATGGGTACAGATTATAAAGTAGCTGTTGACGATAAGAAGTACACACCGCAGGAAATTTCAGGTATGATTCTTCAGAAGCTCAAGACAGATGCTGAAGCATATCTCGGCGACAAGGTAACAGAAGCTGTTATGACCGTTCCCGCATATTTCACAGACTCCCAGCGTCAGGCAACAAAGGACGCAGGCAGAATCGCAGGTCTTGAAGTCAAGACAATCATCAACGAACCCACAGC
>JAZRJH010000203.1:0-1440 GCA_045645685.1 Acutalibacteraceae bacterium | reverse complement strand
TGCTCACGAAAAGCTTTCTCCCGTTCTTGCAATGTATAAAGCAACCTCTTTCTCAGATGCACTTGATAAAGCAGAACAGCTTGTTGCAGACGGCGGTTACGGTCACACATCTTCTGTATATCTTAACGAAGTAACAGAAACAGAAAAGGTAAGAAAGACAATCATCATCAACGGCGCTCTCAACGCAAAAATCGTTGGTCAGCCCGCTGCAAAGATTGCCGAGCTTTCAGGCGTAACAGTTCCCGAAGGAACAAAGATTCTTATCGGCGAAGTTGAAAGCGTTGACATCAGCGAAGAATTCGCTCACGAAAAGCTTTCACCCGTTCTTGCAATGTATAAAGCAGAAAACTTTGAAGATGCACTTGCAAAGGCAGAGCACCTTGTTGCAGACGGCGGCTACGGTCACACATCTTCACTCTATGTTAACGAAGTAACCGAAATCGCAAAAATCAACGAATTTGCCGCAAGAATGAAGACCTGCCGTATCCTTGTCAACACACCTTCATCACACGGCGGTATCGGTGACCTTTACAACTTCAAACTTGCTCCCTCACTCACACTCGGCTGCGGTTCATGGGGCGGTAACTCCGTAAGCGAAAACGTTGGCGTTAAACACCTTATCAATATCAAAACTGTTGCAGAAAGAAGGGAAAATATGCTTTGGTTCCGTGCACCTGAAAAGGTATATATCAAGAAAGGCTGTCTTCCCGTTGCTCTTGATGAGCTCAAGAATGTTATGGGCAAGAAGAGAGCATTCATCGTAACAGACACATTCCTCTATGAAAACGGCTACACAAAGCCCATCACAGACAAGCTCGACGAAATGGGCATTGTTCACACAACATTCTTTGATGTTCAGCCTGACCCCACACTCCTCAATGCAAAGAACGGTGCGGCTCAGATGGCTGCATTCAAACCCGACACAATCATCGCTCTCGGCGGCGGTTCAGCAATGGACGCAGCAAAGATCATGTGGGTTCTCTATGAACATCCCGAAGCAGACTTCATGGATATGGCAATGAGATTCATCGATATCCGCAAGAGAGTTTACACCTTCCCCAAGATGGGCGAAAAAGCATATTTCATCGCAGTTCCCACATCGGCAGGTACAGGTTCCGAAGTTACTCCCTTCGCAGTTATTACTGATGAGCAGACAGGCGTTAAGTATCCTCTTGCTGACTACGAACTTCTTCCCAATATGGCAATTATCGATACAGATTTCCATATGTCAGCACCCAAGGGTCTCACAGCTGCATCAGGTATCGACGCAGTAACTCACGCAGTTGAAGCTTACGCTGCTATGCTCGCCACCGATTACACCGACGGTCTTGCGCTCCGCGCCCTTAAGGTAATCTTCGAGTATCTTCCCAGAGCCTACGATAACGGACAGACCGATGTTCTTGCCCGTGAAAAGATGGCAAACGCGGCTACTATGGCGGG
>JAZRJH010000202.1:0-18864 GCA_045645685.1 Acutalibacteraceae bacterium | reverse complement strand
ATTTACTTAATATGGCAGTTGAAGACTTGAAATTAGCAGGTATTTCCCCTGTATATTTGGTTACAGACCACACAGGTTTTTATGAAAGATACGGTTGGGATTTTTTCTGTATGGTGCAATGTGACGACGAGACCGATATGTCAAGATTGTATGTCCATAAATAACGAAAACAGGAATTCCCCACTTTGCTAACTGCAACACAGGCAGATATCAAAGAAATGTAATTTAATGAGAGAAGTGTAATTCGTTACACGAGGTACTTTGACTAAACAACTCCCCTTGGAGCAATCCAAGGGGAGTTGTGTTGTTTAAAAGTCCTTTTAATAGGACATAAAGCGTGATAAAAATGGTAAAATTCATATAAAAAGAAGTTCTGAATGGCAAATTCATATACCAATATCTGAATCCTACACCAAGATTCACGGAAAGACTAAAATTGCAATTTTGCATTTGAACTCAAATCCTTTTCCCATAATTTAGCCTCTTTCAACAATGAAAACTGAACTTTATTTTCACGATTAACGTTTGTTATGTTCGACAAATCTGCAATTAAAGTTATTGTATTAAATGGCGATAAAAAAGAAAAGGAACAATCCGTTCAAAAATGCGGGTTGCTCCTTTTTGTTTGTGATTTTAATCGGGATAAGTTACTTGTCTGCCGGTAACAGATTCTATAAATTTACCGTAAATATCGGTTGCGAACTTCTGAATTTTGCCTTTGAATGCAAATTCGCGAGCCATTTTATAAGTGAATTTATCTCCGTTTTGCTTTTCTTCTTTTACGGTTTCAAAATTATAGATATCAAACATACGGACTACCCGTGTTTCGTAGGATGAAGTGTCATTTTCGTCAACTTCAATCACACGGTATCCGCATTGTGTGGAATGGAAAAGACCGATATAACGAGTGCTGAGGGAGTTGACGATATCAATTCCTTTGTAGTTTACGCCGAAAGCATTTGTGTGGTCATGACCTGAGAAAACAGCAAGCACATCGCCGTTTTCAACCATTGCATCAAACTGACCGTAATTGCTGTAACCGGGGCAGGGGTATTCTCTTATCGTGCCGTAATTCACACGCTCGGGGTCAAACATATAGTATTCGTCTTTGTTGTATAAATGCTTGTATGAATAGGATTTCCACGAATCCGATTTCTGAAGCACATCATAGATTTCGCCGACGATTATATGCTGAAAAACAAGAGAATTAACTTTTTCTCCGCCATTCTCTGCCTTAAGCTTGTCCGAAGTTTGCTTATACCACTCAATCTGGTCGGGTTTGACACAGCTGTATCTTCCTTCTTCATCATAATCGCCCGAATCAAACACCCAGAGATTGAACTTTACCTTATCGCTATCGGATGAAAATACAGGAATACTGTATGTACCGCAACCCGAAAGAGAATCGCCGTGATCAACGGAAACAGAGCATGAAAATGTGTTATAGTATGCCATAAGATCTTCTCGTGACATTGCACCTTGTTCGGAATCGTGATTGCCAAATGTGACGGCAACGGGAATGTTTCTTGAATCAAAGATATTCATCAATGCATTAATAAGCATCTTGGTATCTTCTGCATTGCCGCAGTTGAGAACAATGTCGCCCGTCAGCATAACTATATCGGGTTTTTCTTCGTCACAAGCTCTTTCAACCATCCATATTGTGGGGTCGAGGTTATGATTATCCTTGAGGTGAGTGTCTGTGATATGTAAAATTCTGAGTTTGCCGTCTGAATTGAATCTGATTGTTTTGTCCGTCATATTCTGCGTGTTTGCGGGGTTGCGGTTGACTCCGCTGTATTCAGGTCTTATTGAAAGCGACAGAATTCCGATTAAAACAACAATCAATATGAGCGAGAGCACTTTAACAATTCGTTTTATCATTGCCATGACCTCCGTAAAAGTCGGTGTATCTCAATTATACTTGTTATCATGATTAAATACAATAATGAAATTTAAAATGTTGATTAAGCGTTATTTATATGCTACAATGAAAAAAACTGTTATATTCTGCGGATAAAAGCGAGGTGGCTGTTTGAAAAAATCTCTTTTGATGGGGCTTGCTTACGGATTTGTTCATTTCTCTGTAGAGGTTGTATCTTTTTATGTTGTGTATTCAACCTTCGGAGGCAGCCGTTTATGGTGGGTAGCAGCTCTTTTGTATGATGCATTGGCATTTGTTCCTCAGAATATATTCGGCGCTGTATCCGATAAATATCCGAAACTTAATATCGGAATGATCGGGTGCTTCCTGATGATTATTTCTTTGATTGTCAGAGGCGGATATGCCGGATTGTTTTTGGTTGCAATCGGGAATGCACTTGTTCATATTGCGGGCGCACAGCATACTCTCCGTATACCCGAAAAGAAAATAACTCCGAATGCAATTTTTGTGGGCACAGGGTCTTTCGGAGTGATAACGGGACAGTTACTGGGCAAATCAGATCTGAAAGAGGCTTGGCTGATTTCAGTATTGCTGATGATTACAGCCGCATTCGTAATTTGTGTTGTACAAAAAAAGAATTCGCTTGAAAATAAAATTGCCCATGTTAAGATAAACTCCGAAAAAAGTGCGGCGCTTATAACTTTGTGTTCTTTTGTCGGGGTATCAATCAGAGGCTATGTTGCTTATGCTATTCCGACCGAATGGAATAAAAGCGTTGAACAAACTGTGCTTCTGTTCGTTTTTATGGGTCTCGGAAAGATAATCGGCGGTATATTGGCGGATATTATAGGATTCAGAAGAACGGTTTATATCAGTCTTCTGGGCGCGTTGCCCTTATTGTTGGCAGGGAACACAAACATGGTATTATCCTTGATTGGTGTTGCTTTTTTCAGCATGACAATGCCGATTACAATAGCTGTTCTGACATCGGTTTATCCGAAACAGACGGGAATCGCATTCGGAATCACAACTCTGGGTCTGTTTGTGGGAACATTGCCTGCTTTTTTCGTAGTTCCCGAAACCTTGATTCAGCAACAAACAGTAGTTGTTATTTTGACGTTTGCAGCACTATTCTTTATGAATATTTGTATAAAAAAGGAGAAAAAACATGAAAGCTTATTCACTTGATATTATGGTTTCGCCTGTTGAAGAGTTGCTTTTTGCTTTAGACGATAATCGTACAGGCATTGCACTTTTGTTGGTTGCATTTTTGGTTGTTTCAAGCATACTTGTTACTGTGTTTGTTATTAAAAAACATCCGAAAGAAAAAGATAATGAGGAATACCAATCGGATTCCGACGAGAAGACAGAGGAGTGATCTGAATGGATATTATTATTTTGTCGGTTTTTTTGGCATGTATAATTACGATGCTGATAGAATTTATACCTGCATTATTTGTCAAAGAAAAAGCTAAGTGGATAAAAACAAGTGTGTTGTGTAATGTAGTAACAAATCCTGTTCTGAACCTGACAGTATTTTTGTTGTTCGCTGCACATTTTTCTGAACCCGTGGTTTTGATTATCGGTTTTATAGGCGAGATTGTTGTGTTCCGATTTGAAGGTTATATCTATAAAAGAGTTCTTGGTATGCCCAAAAAGGTATGTTTGACTTATTCTGCAGTTGCTAATTTATTATCTTTTGTAATCGGAAGTATAGTGTGGCTGTTTGTGTTTAATTTTGTTTTCGGATTGATTGACCAGCCTACATATCTTCCAAATGATATTATGATTACATATTGATGTGTTCATTGCTTCCGTTGCAATTTTTGATATAATGCGAAAGAAAGAGAAAATAAGGGGTGGCGGTTATGAAAACTATCTTGATCCTTGTTGACGGTATGCGTCCCGATGCTTTGACAAACATTGAAAGTGCTCAGGAAATCATCAGAAAATCAACTTACACAATGAATGCGCAGACGGTTGTTCCGTCGGTGACTCTTCCGTGTGTTATTTCGCTTTTTCACAGTGTTAATCCCGACAGGCACGGAACAACAACCAACACATACACTCCCCAGGTGAGACCCATTGACGGACTTTGCGAAGTGCTCAAGAGAGCAGGCAAGGAATGTGCGGTGTTCTTTGACTGGGAGGAAGTCCGTGATGTTTCGCGCCCGAATTCAATTGCGCATTCTGCTTTTTATGCAGGCAAAAGAATAGGTTATATTGAAACGGGCAAAAAATTGACCGATGAGCTTATCGACTATGCAAAGAACTATAAGCTCGATTTTGCTTATCTTCACCTTGCTCTCACCGATTGGACGGGCCACAAATTCGGCTGGATGGGTGAAGAATATATGGCTGCGATGGAAAGCAGCTGGAACAACATTGAAAAAATCATGAATGAACTGGGCGATGAATACACAATTATCATCACGGCTGACCACGGCGGACATGACAGAACACACGGCTATGAAATCCCTGAAGACATGACAATTCCCGTTATGTTATGCGGCGAATGTTTCGAAAAAGACAAACAGATTGATAATGTGAATCTTATAGACATTGCGCCGACGATTGCAAAACTTTTCGGTGCAGAGCCTGATGAAGAATGGGAAGGCAAATCTCTTATATAAAAACAAAAAACGACCTGCTGAATGCAGGTCGTATATTTTTTACGGTTTAAGCAGTCCCGATTCGATTGAAGTTGAGATTATTCCTTCAACTATGTGCCAGAGCTCGGGGGTTGCGGTACGGATTATATCCATTCTTTTGTAAATCTGCGGAGCATGAACATCTCCGAGCTTCCATGTGTGACCGTTTGTGAGATAATTCAGAATAAGCGGCTGAAGGCGGTCAATTGCATTTGCATATTTTGATTCGGGAGTTTCTTTTGCTTCGAATTCATCCCAAAGCGCACGTATTTCATCGCCCTGCCCGTCTTTGAGCATTCCGAAAAGTTTTTCCGCCGCCATGATTTCACGGTCAAGTTTATCTTCGTTGCCCTTGACATCATAAGCAAAAGTATCGCCTGCATAAACTTCAACAAGGTCATGCACAAGAGCAATGCGGAGAACCTTTGAAATATCAACCTTGTCTGCGCTGTATTCCTGAAGAATCATTGCCATAACGGCAAGGTGCCATGAATGTTCTGCATCATTTTCGCGCCTTGAACCGTCAACAACAAGATTGCGGCGAAGAACATTTTTCATTTCGTCAATAATTATTATGAATTCAATTTGTTTCTTGAGCTTTTCGCTGTTTATGAAGCTGAATTTGTCCATAATTTCACTCCCTTTGACCTGATTATACCAAAATCTCTTTGTTTTTTCAAGGTTGAAGGTTTATGATTTGGGTGATATAATATAATGTATCAAATTTAAGGAAGTTATGCCATGAAGGTTTTGATTGAGCTTTTTGACACAGAACAGATTTTCAATTACATTGCCACTCTTGTTTATAAACCCGAGAAGGTTTATTTTGTGGGTGACGGTGAGATTATGGGCGGCAACTGCCGACGCAAGGCCGAAAAACTTGCCCGTATGAAGAATATCAATGCAGAGTTTTTATACAGATTTATAAATCCCGATAACTTTCTGCTTCTTCGCAAGAAAATTGCGGAGATAATCGAAGATGAAAAGAAACTCGGCAACGAATGTGTCATCGATGTTACGGGCGGAAGAGACCTTGCACTTGTTGCGGCAGGATATCTTATGTCACTCGGGATTCAGATTATCAGATATGACCCGAAATCAAGAGTTTTCCGCAATCTTCTGAACGGCGAAACCCATGATGCGGACATAAATCTTTCGTGCGATGAGATTATCACCGTTGCAGGCGGCACGGTTTACAGCAACACTCATAAGCTCGGATTTTCCGAAAATGAGTGGGTTATCATCAGAAATATTATAAAACTTTATTTTGAAAAGCGTGATGTCTGGACAAAATTTGTCAAATATCTTCAGCGTATTTCCAAAAAAGACGGCGAAAAGGTTGGCGAGAGACTTTGGATTGAAGCTCCTGCGACTCTCAATGTTGACGGCAAAACTTTCTCTGCCAACGCAGATATTATGTCCGGGCTTGAAAAGACAGGCGCAATAGCCGATTTTTATTTTTCAAAAAAAGATAACAAGGTTGAATTCAGATATAAATCATCTGAAATTGCAAATCTTCTTGTAAACGAAGGCGTCTGGCTCGAGCTTATTATTTATTTCACGGTAAAGAATTCCGATGCATTCACGGATTCCGACACGGGCGTCAAATTCATATGGGATATTCCCGACAGCGGCAACTCTCTTTCGTCTCTTCTTTCGGACAACACTCCGAGAAACGAAGTTGATGTTATGGCGGTCAGGGGGATTAAGCCGATATTTATTTCGTGCAAAACAAGAGCGCCGATAAACGAGGATCTTAACGAACTTTATGCAATCCGTGAGCATTTCGGCGGTGAACTTGCCTGCGCCGTTCTCGCAACCACAAAAAAGGTTGAAACGGATTCGCCGATATATGAGCGTGCAAGGGCAATGGGTATTGAAATTATCCATGAGCATGACCTTGATTTCGGCAATGCAAAAAACAAATTACTGAAGCTCTGCGAGGTTTGATATGAAAACAGAAAAAGGAACGGTTGAACTCACCAACATGGTGATGGTAACGGACAAAGACGGCAGAATGCTTGTTCAGGAACGGGTAAAAAGCTGGAAAGGAATATCATTCCCCGGCGGTCATGTTGAACCGGGTGAAAGCTTTGTTGACTCCGCAATAAGGGAAATAAACGAAGAAACGGGTCTTGAAATAAGGAATCTGAAGCCTTGCGGTGTTATCCATTGGTCGCATAACCGTAATTTCAACAGATACATTGTTTTTCTTTATAAAACAAATGATTACAGCGGTGAATTGCTCCCTGAAACGGAAGAAGGCAGAGTTTTCTTTGCAACTTATGATGAGATAAAAAGCATGAATCTTTCGTCGAATTTCGCAAATTATCTTCCGATGTTCATGAGCGATGAATTCAGCGAAGCCTACGGTTCGTGGAATGAAGATGACCCTGAAGTGCTGATTTATAAATAATCTTAATAAATTTGTAATAATTTTAATAACTGATTTGTAATTCCGCAGGGTTAGAATGATAACCGTCAAAGGGATTACTTGTTTTCGAGGTGAAATGATGTATACCGTGCTTGTCTGCGATGACGATATCGCAATTCTTGATTCCGTTGAAATTTATCTGAAACTTGAGGGATATAATGTGCTCCGTGCTCAAAACGGCAGAGAAGCTCTCGAAAAGGTCAGGAACAACGAAGTGCACTGTGTTGTTCTTGATATAATGATGCCTGAACTGGATGGCTTGCAGGCAACGTTGAGACTTCGTGAAAAGCACAACATACCAATTATTCTTCTCTCTGCAAAGAGTGAAGATACCGACAAAATAACGGGACTTTCTTTCGGCGCAGATGATTATGTCACAAAACCTTTTAATCCGCTTGAGCTTATGGCACGAGTCAAGTCGCAGATAAGAAGATTCACGGCTCTCGGCTCAATGGAGAAAAAGGAAGGCGTTATAACAACAGGGGGACTTTCGCTTGATACTCTTGCAAAAGAGCTGACTCTTGACGGTGAAACGGTGAAGCTGACCGCCACCGAATACGGCATAATCCATGTGCTTATGGAAAATCTCGGCAGAGTGCTTTCAACGGGGCAGATTTATGAATCGGTGTGGGATGAACCTGCACTCAACACAGAGAAAACAGTTACGGTACACATCAGAAGAATCCGCGAAAAAATCGAAATCAATCCCAAAGACCCGAAATATTTAAAGGTGGTGTGGGGAATTGGCTACAAAATCGAAAAATATTAAATATTCCAAAGGCACAAAAACCGCCGCATTCCTTATTGCGGTTATCATGTTTTTCTCCTCGGGATACTTTGCAAATCTCTTTATAAGAGGCTTTGCTGACTACAATGCCTATGACAAGGGAAGATATCACTATACTCACACGGACGCTTTCCGTGAACTTATGAACTCGGTTGAGAATTATTATATCAGCGATTTTGAAATCGACGGTCAGATTTTTAATTCTTTTGAAGAATTTCAGAAGAGCGAGAAATATAATGAACTTATTCAGAGTGTTTCAAAAGCCTACGATGTTCTCGAAAACTCGGAAATCGAGGTTTATGTTACATCCGAAAACAGTTACAGATATCTTTATCCTTACAAAAATTTTGTTTATCTTCTTGACTGCAGCGGAAATGTTTTGCACGAAGATTTGTTTATTGCTTATAATCTCGAAAGAGTGCTTTCTCATGATGCGCCGACAGAAACAACCACAGAATATGTTGAATCAACAACGGTTGTTGAACTGACTGACGAAAGCGGGAATTCTTACACTTCTGCTGTGATTGCAGAATCCAAGCCTTTTGTTGCTGGTTCGGGCGAATCTCAGGTGTGGGTGGATGTCAACGGCAACGGAAAATACAAGAAAAACGATTCGAGTCCTGCCCTTGCTTTTTATCAGCCCGGTGACGGTCAGCCACCCCTTGAAGTTCAGGATATCGGCAAAGCACTTCAGGAAATAAACTCAATAAACGGTTATACCTGCTACGGCGAATCAACAAAAAACCGTTTTATGGAAGAAGTCGAAGCCAACAGAGAGCAGTTTCTCCGTGATATCTATTATAACAGTATGCCGCACCATTCTTATGATTATATTCTTAAACATATCAAAACCGTGAATTATGCGATTATCGGCAACGGCAAACTCAAAACCAATTGCGGAATTACCGAAGCCGATACTGAAGCACAGATTATTGAAAAACTTGGCGGAAATTTTATTGAAGCGAGCGTAAACGGAACATACAAAGTTTTGAAAAGCTCCGCATACGAAAGTGTTCCGAGTGTTTATGATGAGTTCAGACAATGGCTTTTCGGCAACCAAGAAAGCATTCTGAAAGACGGATATTTTTCAGACACTCAGAACACAGTTGCTTATTTCTCGTTTGATGTTGATTTGGAAACCACAGACCCGTTCATGCTTTCATACGGAGCCTTCAGCGATTTCCTTACCGCTCCGATAAAAAATCCCACAACCTGCCTTGCTATGTTTACTTTGTCATTCCTTGTTGCTTGTGCGGCGTGCATTTATCTTCTTTCTGTTGCAGGGAAAACGGCAGACGGAACAAAAATCAATTTCTTTGATAAGGTTCCCACGGAAATTAACTGGTTATGTGGTCTGGCGGTTGCGGCGCTTGCGGTGGCAGGCGCAATAACTGTTGTTTATTTTGAAACCTGTCCCATGGAAATTGTATACTCGGGAATGCTTGACTACGGTTTCACAACAGCAATTTTACAGTTTGTAAGTAAATCAACCGATGCGATTGTCGGAATATTTGCAAGCATATTCTTCATGATAATCACGGGACTTATTGCAAACCTTATCAGAAACATCCGCAACAAATCGTTCTGGAAGCATACTCTTTGTTATCAGCTTCTCCGATTTGCAGGATGGCTTCTTAAGAATATCTGGAAATTCCTTGTGTTTATACTTAAACCTTTTAATAAGGTGTTCAAAAAAATCGGTGATTTCTTCAAAAAACAGATAGATAAAATCAAATATATCCTTGCCTGCGATTATTCAAAGGGTCAGGGCAAAAAATTCAGAACAATTGCATATATTTCCGCTGTCGGATTCATGATTGCAACAATTCTTTATTATTCAATCGGCGGAATGATTGCGGATCATGAAGAATTCGTCGCATTTCTCATGTATTTCTTCGGAATAATCGGGGATATTGCAATTCTCGGCTTTGTTATTCTCATCATTGTTTCACTCGACAGAATAATGGCTTGCGTTTCTCATGCAAGAGAAGGAAATCTTGACGGAAAAATTGACACTAAATTCATGCCGCCGTTCATGTGCCGTTTTGCGGAAGATATTCTTTCCATGCAGGACGGACTTCAGAAAGCGGTTGAAAGCGCGGTCAAAGACCAACGGATGAAAGCGGAGCTTATCACCAATGTTTCGCATGATCTCAAAACTCCGCTCACATCAATCGTGACCTATGTTGACCTTCTCAAAAAATGCGAGATTGAGAATGAAACTGCGCAGAAATATATCACCGTGCTTGACGAAAAAGCGGCGAGAATGAAGAAACTTATCGAAGATTTGGTTGAGGCATCAAAGGCTTCATCGGGAGCGATTGAAATTCATCCCGTAAAAGTCAATCTCTGCGAATTTGCGGCTCAGGCTGTGGGTGAGCATGAAGATGAGCTTAAAAGCTGCAATATCGACCTTGTGATGAAAACTCCGACTGTTCCCGTGACGGTAATTGCCGACTCGCAAAAAACATCAAGAATAGTTGAAAATCTTTTCTCGAATATCAGAAAATACACCATGGAAGGCACACGAGTTTATGTTGATGTTGTTGACGGCACCGACTACGGCTCGATTGTTTTCAAGAACATTTCAAAATATCCCCTTGACGTTGCTGCAGATGAACTCACACAAAGATTCGTGAGGGGCGACGCTTCACGCTCGGGCGAAGGAAGCGGTCTCGGACTTTCAATTGCCCAGAATCTCTGTGAATTGCAGAAGGGCAGATTCAAGGTTGAAGTTGACGGCGACTTGTTCAAAGTGACGCTCTCACTTCCGAAAGAATAACAAAAAGCTCCCACTTTTTCGGTGGGAGCAATTTTTTACGGAAGAATATTTCCTGCAGCTCTGTAGATTTCGTACCATTCTTCACGGGTGAGTACGAATTCGGTTGACTTGAAGCTGTCTTTCAATCGCTGAAGATTTGTTGTGCCCGTAACAGGCTGCATTTTTGCAGGATGACGGAGAATCCATGCTATTGCAACGGTTGTTTTTGAAACTCCGTATTTGTTGCCGATTGCTTCGAGTGTTTTGTTAAGTTCGGGGAACTGTTCGTTATCAACGAAACAGCCCTTGAAGAAGCCGAACTGCATGGGTGACCACGGCTGAATCGTTATGTTGTTGAGTCTGCAGAAATCAAGCACACCGCCGTCACGGTTCACCGCAGAATCATTATACATATTAACATTGATGCCCGACTGAATCATCGGAGCGTGCATGATGCTGAACTGAAGCTGATTTGCGCAAAGCGGCATATCAAGACTGTTCTGCAAAAGCTGCATCTGATATGGATTCTGATTAGAAACGCCGAAATGACGGACTTTTCCCGATTCCCTGAGATGTGAAAACGCCTTTGCAACTTCTTCGGGCTCCATGAGTGCATCGGGTCTGTGAAGAAGCAGAACATCGATATATTCCGTTCCGAGACGCTTAAGGCTTCCGTTAACGGAATTTATGATGTGCTCATAAGAAAAATCAAACATTCCTTTTCTTATTCCGCATTTGGTCTGGATTATAATATTTTCTCTCATTGAAGGAGTGATTGCTTTTCCGAAAACTTCTTCGCTTTTTCCGCCGCCGTAAATATCGGCATGGTCAAAGAAATTTGCGCCGTTTTCAAGTGCGGTATTCACGAATGCCGAAACTTCTTTTTCGTTCATATCGCTGATTCTCATGCATCCGACTGCAACGGCAGGAACTTTCATTCCGCTTTTTCCGAAATTGATATTATACACAAAATCATTCCTTTTCAACAATTATTTATCAAGAATTAATTATACCTGTTAATGCTACCCAAATACTGCACAAAAGACTGAATACCGCAACGGCAATCAGAACATATTTGATAACTTTTTTTGCAAATGCACCGTCATCAAATTTCGGAACTTCCGTGCCGCACACGGGGCAGAAGTTCTTTTTCTGACCAACCTTTTCACCGCATGACTTGCATCTGAGAGTTGCCATTTTTATTCTGACATATATGTAAAACGGCAGACTGTAAAAATTGAAGAGAAGTGCCATAACGCACCAAAGAACAGCTTTCATCTTATGTCTGTATGCATCGATAAAAATCACACCTGCAAGCAAACAAGTAAACACGATAAAACAAAGCCATGCTATGCCTCCGCCTATCAGACCGATAGCCATTGCACCGAGTCCTGCCATTCCGTTTCCTCCCCATTGTTTTTTGTTATTTTAGCATATTGCAACAAAATGTTCAACCTGCAATTCCGCGAAGCGTGTAAGAAGGGGATATATTTATATTTATTGCAACAAGCACGGACTCATGAAAAAGAAAATATAACTCACAAGCCGTTTGATTTATCAGACGGCTTGATGTTTTCCTTTTGCTGTGTTATACTGAAAAAAACCCCCGAAACGGAGGCGATAATATGAAATATGATATAGCGGCATTTATCTGGCCGTCATACACAGGTGACGAACCGCGCACAAGGATTTTCTGGCCCGAAGGCTATGGCGAATGGCAGACCGTCAAGGCGATGACAGACAGAGGTTACGAAGGCTGCCGATGGCCGAGAATTCCTGCATGGGGTTATGTCAACGAAGCGGACAGCCGTGTTATGGAAATGCAGATTGACTGCGCTGTTTCTCACGGCGTTAATGTTTTTATATATGACTGGTATTGGTATGATAACCGCCCGTTTCTTGAAAACTGTCTTAACGACGGATTCCTTAAAGCCCGCAACAACACTCAGATGAAATTCATGCTCATGTGGGCAAATCACAATGCAACCCATCTCTGGGATAAGAGAAATTCCGACACCGACCTTTCAACCGTTATCTGGAGCGGCGTTGTTACTCCCGGGATTTTTTCGGAAATATGCGACAGAACAATCGAAAAATATTTCAAGCGTGAAAATTATTATATGATTGACGGATGCCCCGTCTACATGGTTTTTGATGTTGATAACTTCATCCGTACATTCGGCACAACTCAGGATTGCAAAAAAGGTCTTGAAGAATTCCGAAGAAAAACCGTTGAAGCAGGCTTCAAAGGTCTCCATTTTCAGGCGGTCAACTGGAAAGGACATATGTATAACTGGCTCAACGACGGTGACGACTGCAAGGGCATGACTGTTTATGAGCTTTATGATTATCTGGGATTTGATTCCGTTACAAATTACAACTGGTTTTCCTGCGTTGACCCCGACGGCGACTATGCACAGCAGACCGACGCTTATATTGAAAATCTTGAAGAAGAAACCAGGTTGATGAATGTACCTTTCTATCCCAACATTTCGGTGGGATGGGATAATAATGTGAGATTCAACAAGTTCATTCCCGGCGTTGTTAAAAACAACACACCCGAAAATTTCAGAATCGCCTGCGAAAAGGTTAAGAAATTTGCTGACGAGTCAATAGAAAAGGGTGTTATGAAAGCGCCTTTCATCACGGTCAACAGTTGGAATGAATGGACTGAAACAAGCTATCTTCAGCCCGATGACCTTTACGGCTACGGCTATCTTGAAGCGATAAAAGAAGTTTTTGACAAATAAAAAGGAGAATTCATATGCTCGGTTTATTCAGATTTCTGTTCAATTTGATTGTTAGTTTATCCATAATGATTTCATCGATTGTTTCGCCTGCGGTTATTCTTGACCCGAGCGAAAATCTTGATTTTGATGTGCTTACATATCCTGCCCAAGCGGTAAAAACTCTTGAAGAATGGGGAATTACCGAAGAAGAGCTCAAATCCCGTGCTGATGCAGACAAAGAGCTTTACGAGGGAAATCAGGGTTATGACGATGTCAACGGTATTGTTGTTTCTCCTTATTACACCGCAAAAATCGGAGATACGGATATCCCTGTTTATGCTGCAACCGTTTTTCGTGGAGAAACCCAGTACGGCGAGCTTCATTCTTTCTCGGAAGTTTATCTTGACGAGGGCGAAGAATTTACCTTCAACATTGAGCTTCATTCAAAGGATTATAAAATCAGAAATGCAATCTGCTTGCCCGAAAGTCTCGGTGTCAAGGCGAAATGTTCGGGCGGTGTTATGACCGCAAGCATTACCGATTTCGGCATCTATACTTTCCTTTTCAATTCCGCATCGCAGGAATGCGCTTACACTCTTTTTGTAAGAGAAAGAATTGATGAAGAAGCCGAAATTGCGGAATATAAAAAGCAGTATGGCGAAGAGAATGTGTATGTTGTTGAAAGCGGTCTTGTTGAAACGCCATATGCTCATTTCACGGAAGAAAATTTTGTTGTTTATCTCAGACAGGGTGCATATGTCCTTGCAGAGCATTGCTTCGATATCATGAGCGAAGAAGACGAAAACAACTGCATTGAACCAGGTGCCTCATCAGACAACGCATTCGGTCTTACAAGACGTCCGTTTGTAAACTTCTATAACTGCAACAACATAAAATTCGTTGGCAGGGGAGTGCTTGATTTATCTCATCTTGACCGCAGAGAAAGAAGAGGTCTTGTTTTCACGAGCTGCAAGAACATTGAAGTCAGGGGCATGAAAATAGTAAACTCACCCGAATGGTCGTTCATCAGCTACCGCTGTGAAAACATCAATATAAAAGACGTTGACATCTTCGGCTACAGGATGAATTCCGACGCATTCGCAATCTGTAACACTCAGGGCGGTCTCATTGAACGCTGTTTTGCAAGAAGCGGCGATGACCTTTTTGATGTCAAGGCTCTCGGTGCACCTGACCCCTCATCAAGCGAAAACATAACCTTCACAAACTGCGTCGCATGGGGCGGAAAAGCAAGATGCTACGGTATACACGGCGAGGTCAATAAACCCATCCGCAACATCACATTCAAAGACAGCGCGGTTATCGTCCGTGACGCAACCTGGAACAACAACCGAATTGCTTCTCTTTGTGTTATCGTTGAACTTGCGGAAGGAAGTATTGACGGCGTAACCTTTGACAACATCGAGATTTTCCGTGATGACGGACGTGCAATGTCTTGCGTTATTTTTACGGAAGAAATCGGCGATATGGAAACTGTTCCTATCTACAATTTCACTGCAGACAACATCGTGTTCAAAAACATAACCTATAATGCAGCAATGAAATCCAAATTCTCCGCCGCCAACGAAACGAACACCGTTAATGTTTCCGTTGAAAACGCAAAATTCAGAAACTTCACTTCAGATAAAAACAGCAAGATGTTGTTTGAAGTTGACGATTTTGCAAATGTGACATTCAAATAATATCAACCCCAATAAAAAATACCGCTTGGTCAGACCAAGCGGTATAATTTTTATTTATTGATTTCGATTTTACCGTAGAGAGAAGCGCCTGCTGAATCTGAACGGGGTGCTCTTGCGGGAGCATCTGAAGTTGAAGCGCTGTCGCTGTAACGCTTGCCGCCTCTGTTTCCTTTGTATCCGCCCTTGTTGTAGCCGCCTCTGCCGCCCTTGTTGTAGCTTCCGCCGTTTGTGGGCTTAACGCCTTCTTCAAGAGTGATAACAACCTTTCTGTCGCCGTCGCTGCCTACTGAATGAGAGGTAACGCCTTCGATTTCCTGAACGGTTGTGTGGATAATGCGTCTTTCGTAGGGGTTCATGGGTTCAAGCACAACGTTTCTGCCGTATTTGCGAACCTTTGCTGCATTCTTTTTTGCAAGTGAACGAAGAGTGTTTTCTCTCTTTTCACGGTAGTTGCCTACATTGATTGAAACTCTCTTGTAGTCTTCGGAGCCTCTGTTGATTACAAGGCGTGTAAGATACTGAATGGCATCAAGAGTTTCGCCTCTTCTGCCGATAACCGAGCCGTAATCATCGCCGCATTCGATTGAGAAACGAACATCTTCATCGTCTGCTTCAACGCTGATTTCTGCTTCTTCGATACCGAGATTCTTGAGAATGTTGAGAATGTAATCCTTTGCTTTTGCAAACGGATCATCTTCATATTCATAGAATGCCTTTACCTTTGCGGGTGAACCGCCGAAAAGGCCGAGAACCTTTGACTTGGGTCTTTCGAGAACTTCATATTTAACATCTGCCTCTTCGGGAGCGTTGAGTTCCTTAAGGGCAGCCTCTTTTGCTTCTTCAAGAGTAGCACCTGTGCCTATAGCCTCTTTTATCAAGATTGTGTCACCACCTGATATTTTACTGATTTTTGTTTGCCGCAATCTGCTTTGTGTTGTTTTCCTTTGAGCGGCGGGCAACAGTTTCGTCAACCATGAGTCTGGCAAGTGTCTTTTTGGGGCTGTAGAAATAACCTACAACAACAGTGATAATGAAGCTGAAAATGCTGGATGCAATCCAGTAGATGCCGATGCCTGCAGGATAGCTGATAACGAAGTAAAGCGACATAAGAGGCATACCGAACATCATGCAGCCCATAGTGGGATTGTTTGCCATGGTGGGGTTGGATTTCTTCTGCTTTATCATTGAATAAAGCGATGTTGCCATTGATGAGAGGAAAGAAAGTACGGGGATTGCCCAGATAATATGCAATCCGTGATCCTTGGGTACATCACCGAGTGAGAACAGACCGAAGAAGTCGAAGTTTATGTTTGCAATTGCTGCATAAGTTGCTTCGCTTACACCGGGAATACCCTGAAGCTGATCAATATTCTGGATTATGAGCAGTTCTGCAAGATGTGTACTGCTTGCAAATTTCGATGTGCTGACTTTAGCAACAGCATCTGAAAGAAGTTTGATTTCCGCATCGGTAATTCCTGTGAGGAAATTGCTCAGAGGGTAATAGATAGCACCGATAAGACCGAAAAGAATAACAAACTGGAAAAGCATGGGAGTGCAGCCTGCATTCATGGGGTTATAACCTTCTCTTTGATAAAGAGCGGTTGTTTCTTCCTGAATTTTCTGCTGATTTCCTGCATATTTAGTCTGAATTTTGCGGATCTTCGACTGGATACGCTGAGTTTTAGCCATTCCCTTCTGCTGACTGATTGTTGAAGGAATAGTCAGAATTCTTGTGAGAAGGGTAAGGAGTATAATTGATATAGCATAGCTTTCAAAACCGATGCTGTTATAAATCAATCTCAGCACAGCGCCGAAGGGTACGCCGAGAAATTCGTAAAGAGCGGTCATTTTTCGTCCTCCGAGTGTGAATGTTTCTTTGGCGGAACGGGATCGTAGCCGCCGGGGAAGAGCGGGTTGCATCTCATAAGCCTTAAAAAAGCAAGAACGGTTCCCCGGAATGCACCGTGAACCTTAATTGCTTCTATCGCATAGCTGGAGCAGGTCGGATAAAACCTGCACACCGGCGGGAAAAGCGGAGAGATGCGCTTTTGATAAAAACGAATAGCGGCAAGCAGAAATTTTTTCATCAAAAATCCGCCTCCGCAGTCTGTCTGATAACCCCGAGTTCCGTGAGATGCTTCTGCATAACGGGAACGAGATCAGAGCTTTTTTGTTTTTTTGTTTTGAATCTCGCAACGAAAACGATATCGTAGTTTCCGCTGCAAAACGGAGAAATTGAGGAGAATGCCGCCCTTATGATGCGGCGGCATCTGTTTCTCTCAACTGCACTGCCGAGTTTCTTTGCGGCAGTAATGCCTATGCGGCAACCAAGACCTCTGTTTTTAACAACATAAGTAACAAGAATGGGGGAAGTTTTGACTTTGCCCCTGCCGTAGGCACGGTGAAATTCCGTGTTTTGCTTAAGGGTTATTGCTCGTGACATTTCAATCAATCCTTTTTCGGATTAATATGTGAGCTGCTTTCTGCCCTTTGCTCTTCTGCGAGCAAGAACCTTGCGGCCGTTTCTGTCAGCCATTCTCTTGCGGAAGCCGTGTTCCATCTTGCGATGACGCTTCTTGGGCTGGTAAGTTCTTTTCATTGTGCAAACCTCCGTTTCAAATTTTATTATGTCCTTATGACCCTTTCAAGGTCAGAAACAATCAGAATCAACGGCAAAACGCTGTTTAATCCGATTATTAAGCATGACAAAATGAGGTGAATACACCCCTCAGAATACACATTATATAACAGCAAGGTTGAAAATGTCAACATTTTTTTCAATTTATAATAAAAAAACTTTTTTGAATTGTTTATTTTTTCGCTTGAAATGGATTTCCTTATGTGATATACTCTATCATGTATTATTATCTATTAAAATGCGGATTTGTGCGATAAAATCTATATGGAGGAGTTAGAAAGATGGAGTCTCTCAAAGAGATGTGGCAGCTCGTGTGTGAGCATTTGAAAAAAAGCTGCGGCGAAGTTATCTATGAAATCTGGTTCAGTCCGCTTGAAATCAGCAGCTTTGACGGAATGACAGTAAAAATTGCAACAAGTGAATTCAAAAGAAAGATTATTGAACAGCAGTTCGGAAGCGAACTCAGAGAAGCTTTTAAGCAGGTTATGGGATTTGAAGTGGCGGTTGAGCTTATCGATGCAGCAGCGGTTGTGAAAGAGAAACCTGCTGCCGAAACAAGTGCAGGTGCAGGAGCAACATCGCTCAGCATCGAAAAGAATACATTCTCGACCTTTGTAGTCGGTTCATCAAACAGATTTGCCCATGCGGCGGCTCAGGCTGTTGCGGCAACCCCCGGTGCGGCGTATAATCCCTTGTTTATCTACGGCAACTCGGGTCTGGGCAAAACTCATCTTCTCTGCGCAATCAGTAACGAAGTCAAGAAAAACAATCCGGATGCAGACATTATCTTCACCAGAGGCGAAGATTTCGTTAATCTTATTGTTGACGGCATTCAGAGAAACAGAATGCACGAAATTCATCAGAAGTACAGAAACTGCGATGTGCTTGTAGTTGACGATATTCAGTTCATAGCAGGCAGAGCATCAACTCAGGAAGAATTCTTCCACACATTCAACGCTCTCACTCAGGAAGGAAAGCAGATTGTTCTTGCATCCGACCGTATGCCCAAGGATATCGAAATTCTTGATGAAAGACTCAGAAACCGTTTTGAATGGGGTCTTATCGCTGATATTCAGCCGCCCGATATCGAAACAAGAATGGCAATTATAAAAAGAAAAGCCGATATTCTCGGACTTGACCTTCCCGATGATGTTGTTCAGTTCGTTGCAGAAAAGATAAAGTCCAATATTCGACAGCTTGAGGGTGCGGTTAAAAAGATTAATGCGCTTGTTAATATTGAAGGAGCGTCAATTAACGTTATGATGGCTCATTCGGCTAT
>JAZRJH010000201.1:0-6723 GCA_045645685.1 Acutalibacteraceae bacterium | reverse complement strand
CTCTCAAGAAGGTTGTAAAGACAACAAAGAAGGTTGTTAACAACAAGGCAACAACAAAGAAGCCTGTTGCTGCAAACACAGCTACAACAACACAGGCTCTCACACCGCTTGCAAAGTGGCTTTCAGAAAATCAGGTTGCAGGCTACAGATATCAGCCCGACGGCGACTATTTCTACACAGACGATAAAGAATGCTGGCAGAAGAATGCAGGTTATAACGAATTCTATGATAACTATGCTCCTGCAGCAGCTATGTTCATTGACCAGATCCGTATCCGCTTCACATATGAAAACAAAGACTGGATGCTTCAGCTCTGGAAGGGTCAGTACGGTTGGCTCTTTGTTGGTGCTGAAACAGGTGTTTACACCGCTCCCAAGGGTACATACAAGGGCGGCAACGGTGATGCAAACCATTATGACTGCGCTTCTCAGGAAGACTGGCTTTACATGCAGCTTGATTGCTACTGGAGCAAGAATAATGACGGTCACTACAAGAAGATCTTCACAAGAGAATATGATAAATATTGGTGGGCAACAGGCTTCGTATGGGGTCAGCTCACAAAGTACAGCAAGCCCAGAACAGAGCTTAAGGCAAAGAACAGAATCACATTCAAGAGCGAAGAAATGGCAAATCTCTTCGTTCAGGGTCTTAAGGAAGCAGGCTTCGTAAGAGCAGTCGGCTCAGATCAGCTTGTTGATGACTCATATTATCAGAGTGGCAAGGATGTATGGCTTCTCTGGTCAAGCATCCAGCATGACTCCTTTGTTGGTTACACAGGCACAACACAGAAGACAACTACCACAACAACCACAAAGGCAACAACTACAACAACAAAAGCAACTACTACTCAGGCAACAACTACAACAACAAAAGCAACTACCACAACTACTACTCAGGCTACAACAACTCAGCCTGAAACATCAGCTACAACTGTTCCCGAATCAACATCCGGAACAGCTGCAAACTGATTGAACAATATTCTGGGTTATGCAACACTTTATATAATTTGATTAAAAAAATCGCAAAAAACAGTTCATTTTTGTAGTTAAAAGTGTTGACATAAACCCGGTGATGTGTTAATATAAGGTAAACAATTGTTGCTCTTGCAATAAAATTTGAAAGGAATGGTTCTAAAATGAAAAAAGTACTTGCACTCGCACTCGCACTTATCATGGTATTCTCCATGGGTACAATGGCATTTGCTGATAACAGCACAACTGCAGCTCCTGCACAGACAGCAGAAGAACCCATTAAGGAATGCCCCATTTGTCTCAACGAATTCCGTGATGCAGCTGCTTACAACGCACACATCGCTATCTGCAAGGATACAGATGAAGGCGTTAACACAAACATCACAATCCAGGAAATCATCACTGCTATGCTTGAACTCATCAAGTCAGTTCCCGCTCTTGATTTCAGCATCATCGAAACAATCATCGTTCGTCTTGTTGACTTCATCGAAAAGATCGGTACAGCAGCAGTTGGCGAAGCTGACGTTAAGGGCGCAGTTGCAGACCTTGAAGCAGCTCTTGCTGGTTTCGAAATTCCCGGTATGAGCGATCTTCTCAACTCACTTAAGCAGCAGATCAAGAATCTCTATGCAGGTGAAGTTGCTACAACAGTTGAAGCAACAACAGCAGCAGAAGAAATCGTTGATACAGGTTCTTCATCAGTAGGCATCGCTGTTTTCGCAGCTGTTTCAGTTGCAGCAGCAGCAGCTTATGTTTGCACAAAGAAGAGCAAATAATTGACTACTTAGCTTTAGATTGAATTAGCGCAAGAATTTAATTGAAAGCACTACGGCGTATCCGAAAGGATACGCCGTTTTTTTATAGTAAATGAAAGTTGAATAACTCATAAGCCTCCCTTTTAAGGGAGGGGGACTGCTTCGCGGCGGAGGGATTCATTGCAATAGCCCAAAGACTCCTGATACCTGCAAATTCACAAAATCAACCCACCCGCAAAAGTCACGGGTGGGTTGATATCAATAATATCTGTAGCTTGCGATAACCTTGCCGAGAATGATGACTTCATTAACGATGATGGGTTCATAAGTATCATTTTCAGGCTGAAGTCTGAAATGACCGTTTTCTTTGTAGAAAGTTTTAACGGTTGCTGAGTCTTCGATAAGTGCAACAACCATTTCTCCGTTTCTTGCAGTCGGTGTTCTTTCGACAATAACGATATCGCCGTCAAGAATACCTGCCTGAATCATACTTTCACCCCTGACTTTAAGGGCAAAAAGTTCCTTATCCTGCGCGCCGACCATCGAGAAGGGAAGATAACCTTCTATTTCTTCAACGGCAAGAATGGGTGAACCTGCGGTTACGGTACCGAGAAGGGGAACGTGAGTTACGTTGTCAGCCTGACCCACGATTTTGATGCATCTTTTAAGCATGGGCGGACGCTGGATATATCCTGCTTCTTCAAGTGCGTCAAGGTTTGCCTGAACAGAAGATGTTGAGCGCAGACCTACTGCCGCACCGATTTCACGGACGCTGGGGGTCATGCCGTTTTTTGCCGTTTCAACAAGAAATTCATATATTTTCTGCTGGATAGGTGTTATCGGCTTCATATTTTTACCTCTTTCTTTGTATGATTTGTGCGAAATATACTCTCTCAAGGGCATTATAGCACAAATGTTCGAGAAATGCAAACATTTGTTTGATATTTTTTGCAAAAATTTTTAATTTTTTCTATTTGATTATTTTTTAAATTATGATATAATAAACTGATAATCTATACATTAATAATAAGGTGTTTTATGGCAAGAGAAAACATAAAACAGAATAACATTTCTCAGAATCGCAATAAGAAGCCACTTATTGTTGCGGTTTCGGTCATCTGCGCCCTTTCGGTTATTCTGATTGTATTTCTTGCATGCAAAAACAGTTTGTTTTTTGCTCTTTCGCAGCACAAGGCGGAAAACGGCAGATATTCCGAAGCACTCGAATTGATTGAAGATATCAGAACGGATGAAGCTCAGGCACTTGCGATGTATCTTGAATTGCGTTGTGATTTCAACGAGAATTATCCCGTGCTTCTTTCTGATTTTCAGCCGTCAATCATAGCAGGTTGGACAGAATCCGTTAATGAAATCGAGCTGATCCGACATCTTCTGAGCGATGATATTCTGGTTGATGCCGATAAAATGAGCGAGATGCTCCGTCAGGTGAATTTGTGCCTTAATCAATACGGACAAATCAGGGGCGAGATTCTTTCGCTGATGGATGTTTTTGCTGAACTTAACAGACTTTACACAAAAGACCTGACGGGCAAAAACACATCTTTCACAGTTTCAGAAGAAAGAATAAAGGTTTCTTCGTGGGAACAGCAGCTTTCAACGCTTGTTAATTTTGCAAACACAGTTCCTGATTTTGAAAACATATATCTTCTCAATTATCTTATAAAAGAAGTTGAAGGCGAATGTCTTGATTTAAAAAGCGCAATGGATTCGGTAATTGCCATGGGATACAAAGAATCAGACCTTATCCGTCTGAGCGGCTCGGGTCAGAAACAGTTTCCTGCAATTACAAACAGCAAAAATGACACAGTCAACTTGCTTCAGAAAGAGAAATATGAAGCATATTTATACGAAGGTATCTGCATTCAGCTTGCAGAAGTGCTCGGAGTATTTTATGAGGTGTGATGGATGAAACATTTATTTCTGATTGCCGCTTTGTTCATAGCTGAAGGCTTTGCTCTGGGACATTATATTAAAATAATGTATCCAAAAATCGGATGGAACACTCTTCTTTCCAAAACATTGTGTTCGTTGATTTTTGTGGCAACCGCAATTGTGTCGAAGTTTTATTCCGCAGACGGATTTGCATTTAACACAATGATTGCGGCGTTCATCTGCTCGCTTCTGGGCGATGTTTTTCTTCATGTTTATCCCAAACTCGGAAATGTTATTGTCAATTATGCGCTCGGCGGAGTGAGTTTTCTCGCAGGCCATGTGCTTTATATTGTTTCGTTTATAAATGCCGAAAAATCATTTCCGCTTCCCGAAAATGCTCTTGCATTCCAGCTTGTTGCAGCGGCGGTTCTTTGCATTGCGGTGAATGTTCTGATGAGAATTTTCGGTCTGAAACTGAAAAAATTCAGCATTCCCGTTGTCATTTACAGTTTTGCTCTGATGATAATGGTTGTTAAGGCAGTCACACTCGGATATATGTTTGTTTCATCAGGGAAAAGCATCTTGTCTGCGATTGCAATCGGAGTCGGCGCGGTGTTATTTGCGGCTTCGGATATCGTGCTTGCAAGCGATTTCTTCACAGGCGGAAAGGACCTGAAGAAGAAAACCGCAAATATGATTTTATATTATGGCGGTCAGATGTTACTCGCAACATCGCTTTTGTGGTTATAAATTATTGACAATAGAAGCCCGATATGGTAAAATATCAAACACAAGTTAAAGGGGAGTAGCTTACGGGGCATCCCGAGCGGTCTGTCAACAACCGTTGCTTATGCATCTGGCAGGCACCCAGCTTTATGGAAGCAAGACCTTTGACAGAGAATTTTGCCGTTCTCTGCCAAAGGTTTTTAATTTTACACAGAAAAGTTATGAAAGGATTGAATTTGATGAAGTTCTATCTCGAACAGATCAGCGATGTTTTTTCAAGCATTAAAAGCTCCGAAAACGGTCTTTCTGCTGCCGAAGCTGAGAAAAGACTTGCTGAAAACGGCAAAAACAAGCTTGCAGAAGGCAAGAAAAAGACAATGTTCCAGCGTGTGCTTGAACAGCTTTCAGACCCGATGATCATCATTCTTATCGTTGCCGCAGTTATTTCTGCAATCACAGAATGGTTTGAACACGGAAGTTTTCATTTCGTTTTCCCCACCGACACAGTTATTATCATGGTTGTTGTTGTTATCAACACAGTTCTTGGTGTTGTTCAGGAAAGTAAGGCGGAAGCTGCAATTGAAGCACTTCAGGAAATGAGTGCCGCAACATCCAAAGTTCTTCGTGACGGAAAACTTGTTTCTGTTCGCAGCGAAGATCTCGTTGTTGGTGATGTTGTTATTCTTGAAGCAGGTGATGCTGTTCCTGCAGACTGCCGTATTTTTGAATGCGCAAGCATGAAGATTGAAGAAGCAGCTCTTACAGGCGAATCTGTTCCTGTTGATAAACTTATAAATGTTCTCACAGGCGGCGATAACGGCGAAGTTCCTCTCGGCGACAGAAAGAACATGGCATATATGGGTTCAACTGTTGTTTACGGCAGAGGTAAAGCAGTTGTTGTTGCAACCGGTATGGACACAGAAATGGGTAAGATTGCCGACGCTATTGCTCAGGCTGAAGAAGGTCAGACTCCTCTTCAGATCAAACTCTCACAGCTTTCAAAGATTCTCACATATCTTGTTCTCGGAATCTGCGTTGTGCTTCTTGCATTCCAGGTTATCACAGCATATCTCGGCAACGGTCTTAACTTCAATGTTTTCCTTGAAAGTTTCATGGTTGCTGTTTCACTTGCAGTTGCTGCTATTCCCGAAGGTCTTGCAGCTGTTGTTACAATTGTTCTTTCAATCGGCGTTACAAACATGTCAAAGAAGAACGCTATCATCAGAAAGCTCACAGCTGTTGAAACACTCGGTTGTGCTCAGATTATCTGCTCCGATAAAACAGGTACTCTTACACAGAACAAGATGACAGTTGTTGACCATTACGGCGATAACGAAGCTCTTATTGCAAAGGCAATGGCTCTTTGCTGCGATGCATCAATTGATGCTGACGGCGTTGTTACAGGTGAACCCACAGAAGCTGCTCTTGTTTACTATGCAAACGAACTCGGCTTCAACAAGAATGATCTTGTTGCAAACGCTCCCAGAATCGGCGAAGCTCCCTTCGATTCAGGCAGAAAGATGATGTCAACCGTTCATCAGACTGCTGACGGTATCGTTCAGTATACAAAGGGTGCACCCGACGAAATTCTCAAGAAGTGCACACACGCTCTTATCAACGGCGAAGTTGTTGATTTCACAGACGATGTCAAGGCTGCAATTCTTTCCGATAACAAGAGAATGGCAGATCAGGCTCTCCGTGTTCTTGCTGTTGCTTACAGAAGCTATGATTCTGCTCCTGCAGATTTTGCTCCCGAAGCACTTGAAAATGATCTTATCTTCATCGGTCTTACAGGTATGATTGACCCTGCCCGTCCCGAACTTAAGGCAGCTATCGAAGAATGCCGCTCCGCAGGTATCACACCTATCATGATTACAGGTGACCATAAGGATACAGCTGTTGCAATCGCAAACCAGCTCGGCATCATCGATGACGAATCAAATGCTATCACAGGCGCACAGCTTGACGAAATCAGCGACGAAGATTTTGCTGAAAGAGTTACAGAATTCAGAGTTTATGCACGTGTTCAGCCTGAACACAAAACAAGAATTGTTAATGCATGGCGTGCAAAGGGCATGATCACCGCTATGACAGGTGACGGCGTTAACGATGCTCCCTCAATCAAGAGCGCTGATATCGGCGTTGGCATGGGTATCACAGGCACAGACGTTACAAAGAACGTTGCAGACATGGTTCTTGCTGACGATAACTTCGCAACAATCGTTTCTGCAGTTTCAGAAGGCAGAAGAATTTATGACAACATCAGAAAGGCTATTCAGTTCCTTCTCGGTTCAAACCTTTCGGAAGTTCTTTCAATCTTCACCGCAACAATTCTCGGATTTACAATCCTTAAACCCGTTCATCTTCTTTTCATCAAC
>JAZRJH010000200.1:0-18672 GCA_045645685.1 Acutalibacteraceae bacterium | reverse complement strand
AGTGAACAAAGGCAAGTTCTGCCCCAACTGCGGACAGAAGAAACCCGAGGGTGCACCTCTTTATCAGTGCGACAAATGCGGCTGGAAGCCCGAAGACCCCAAGAATCCTCCGAAGTTCTGCCCTGAATGCGGCGACAGATTCGATTCAAACGATATAAAATAATAAGAAAACCCTCTGAGAATTCTCAGGGGGTTTATTGACATTCTTTAATAAAGTGTTATACTTGTTTTATTCTTGGTTTAGGAGAAAATAATGAAAAGCAGATATTCTTTAGATATGACATGCGGACCGTTTTTGAAGAAAATAATGATATTTTCCGTTCCGCTGATTCTGACAGGTATTCTTCAGCTTGCCTATAACACAGCCGATGTAATTGTTGTTGGCAGATTTGTTGGAAAAGAAGCACTTGCAGCTGTTGGCTCAACAGGTTCGCTTGTTAATTTGTTTCTTAATGTGTTTCTTGGGCTTTCAATGGGCTCGGGTGTTATGGTTGCACGTTATATAGGTGCAAGAGATGATAAAAGAGTTTCTGAGAGTGTTCACACTTCAATGCTGCTCAGTATTATCTGCGGTGTGTTTATCGGAATTGTCGGTTTTTTCTTTTCGGGTCAGATGCTCAAGCTTATGAAAGTTCCCGATGATGTTCTTGAACTTGCAACTCTTTATCTGAAGGTTTATTTTATGGGGTCGCCAGGACTTCTTGTTTATAATTTCGGAGCATCAATCGTCAGATCAACGGGTGACACAAAACGACCGCTTGTTATTCTTGCTGTATCAGGTCTTGTGAATGTTATTCTTAATATTGTTCTGATTGTTACATTCGGTTTTGGCGTTGAGGGTGTTGCGATTGCAACAATTGTTTCGCAATATCTTTCAGCTTTAATGATAACAGTTTATCTTCTGAAAATAAATAATTCATGCAGACTCGATTTCAAAAAGATTCGTATTGTAAAATCCGAACTTTTTCATATTCTGAAACTCGGTCTTCCTGCAGGAATTCAGAATTCACTTTTTTCTGTTTCCAATGTAATTATTCAGTCATCCGTTAATTCCTTCGGCTCTGCCGCAATGGCAGGTATTGCCGCAGGTTCAAACTATGATTCATATATTTACACGGGAACAAATGCTGTTGCTCAGACTGCAATGACATTCACATCTCAGAATATCGGTGCAAGAAAAGTTGAAAATATCGGCAAGGTTTATCGTTATTGCCTTTTATTTGCTCTTTCAATCGGTGTTGTTCTCGGAGCAGTCGGAACGGTATTCAGCGATGAAATCGTTAAGTTCTTCTCTGACGATGCGGAAGTTATTCTAATCGGTGCAGACAGAATGCGACTTGTTCTCCCGTTCTTTTTCTTCTGCTCTCTGATGGATGTTGCGGCGAGTCAGATCAGAGGAATGGGCAAATCATTTGAACCCATGATTGTTTCATTGATAGGTGCATGCGGTATCAGAATTTTCTGGGTTTTCTTTATTCTTCCGCTTGATAAAACACTTATCAATCTTTATTGGTCATATCCCGTGTCGTGGACAGTCACATTCTTTGCTCAGTTTATCATGTATTTCATTCTGAAACGAAAAATGATTAAAAATAACGAAATATAAAAAAACGGCTTACAAAAAGTAAGCCGTTTTTATGTTATCTTAATATTTTTTCTCCGTCAAATACAATGATACCGAATGCACCGCCGGCACCGTTTCCTGCCGCAAGCCAGTCAGCATATGCTCTTTGAAGTGAATTGTTTCTGGGAAGTTTTTCAACAGGAAGATCAGAATCTTTTGCAAAAACTCTCCAACCGTTTGAGAAATCTTCGCTTTCATGAGTTGAAATAATTTCAAAATCGTCCATGAATCTCAGTATGTTGAGATGTGAGGGGAGAAATTCTCTGTGCTTCTGATAAAGAAGCCATGAGCTGCATCCGAAAATAACCTTTCCGTCGGGGAATTCATGCTTGAAAGCTTCATATGCTTTTTTGTATGAATCAAATCTGATTTCATCTGTGAGAGAAACACCTGATGAGGGGATGTGGAAATTCACATACTTATCGCCGCTCTTGATTTCGATTCCGCATGATGTGGTGAAATCTTTATCGAATTCGCGCATTTCATACTGGAAACGGCCGTATGCAAAACGGGTCATATCGTGGAACCCGTTGTACCAATCAGCAACAAAAATTCCGGGTACTTCTTCGCAATCGATGCATTCCTTGAGTTTGTATTTGATATCTGCCATTGTATCCCAATATATTTCTTTGCTGATACCTGCTTCTTCATATCTTGCTTCAAGAATTTCAGCGCAATGAATAAGAAAAACGCAATGAAGAGAATAAGCGTTGATTTCGTTCGATTCTGCAAGTTTTGTCATTTCTGCAAGTGTGGGATGAATTTCTTCGTTTGCAACGGGATACATATATTCATTGAGAATTTCATCATATTTATTTCCGAGATCAGCATCCGAATCAAGTCTGTCTGCCAATGCGATAAAACAATCCTTGGCTTCCTGTGGAAAATCAAATCTTTCCATAAAGTCAATAAAATATTTATTGTTGTGTGTCATGATAATCACCTTTGATATATTTTTTTATAAGTTTAACATATATTGAAATATTTAACAATAATTTAAAGAGAAATTTTTGAAAAAGTTTGCAATATATTATTCTATCTGTTAGAATATAGAAAAACAAAACAGAGGTGCATAATATGGTTGGTATTATCAAATCTTTCGTATCTGTTCTTATGGCGGTGCTGAATTTTTTCACATCCATGATTTTCGGCAATTTTACAGCTGATTTCAAACCCGTCAATTCTGATGAATGCAGACTAAATTGTTCTTTAATTTCTGATATTCATATGGACAAAACTATTCTTCGCTCATTTATGCTTGAATTCGGTCTTTATGACATGGAAAATGCTGATGAAAAAATTGATCTTCTTGTTTGTTCGGGTGACCTTACCGACCACGGTGAGAAGGAAGAATGGGATATGCTCGCAAAAACTTTTGCAAAATATACACCTGCAAAAGAAATCATCCTTGCACAGGGTAACCATGATACCTGGACTGAAGATGACGGATATAACCTTGCAAAAGATTATTTTATTGATTATTCAAATGAAATTACCGGAAGAAACAATGAACATGAATATTTTTCAACAAAGGTCAACGGATACACATTCATTGTTCTCGCAAGTGAAGATGACAGAACATCAATGCTTATGAGCGATGAACAGCTTGAGTGGCTTGCTGATGAAATGGAAAAAGCATCAAAAGACGGTCTCCCCATTTTTGTTGTAAGTCATTGGCCTATTAACCAGACACACGGTCTTCCCGAAACATGGGGCGATGAAGATATGGAACCTGATGACGGCGGTATCGGAGATCAGTCTGCTGCGGTTGAAGAAATTCTTAAGAAATACGATAATGTTTTCATGATTTCGGGTCATCTTCACAACGGATTCTCTAACGAAAACCAGATTGATTTTAACAGATATGCAAGTGTTGAATCCGATGGCTCGTTCCACAGCATCAATCTTCCCACCTATATGTATATGACAATCAGAGGCAGGGTAGCAAACGGAACGGGATATCAACTCGAAGTTTATGATGACAGAGTTGAAATCAGACCCAGAAGCTATTCGGCAGGTGTGTGGTATACAGATTATAATGTAACAATTCCTCTTGTATAAAAAAGTTCTCCCGTGATTGATTTCACGGGAGATTTTTTATTTGATGATAATATTGTGAACATTACTGTCGGAAATTGAAAGCTGAATTTCAATTGTACCCTTGAATCTTTCGTTGAAGGGGATTTCTTCTCCGTCAAGATAAACTCTGTAATTTTTGTTTTCGTCATCATTCATTGTTGCAATAACAGTGAATTTTTCTTTGTTTCCGAAATAGGTGATATCGGCAGAAAGTGATTTGTTTTTATCGGAGAATTCATAGCTGTCAACCCATGTGTCAAATCCTGTGTTGAGTGTTCCTGCTTTGTAATATGCGTTTGCCCACATCGTTATGGGTGTTGAAAGTCCGCCGAAATTGTGGAACCATCCGCCTCTGCCTGTTACAACATTTACCATTTCAAAAGTATAGTATGAATAGTCAACTTCTCGTTTCCAGATATCGAGAGCAAGCTGAGCAATTTTATATGCAAAGTCGGTTTCGCCGATATCGAGCATAGACTTCCATATGAACCACTGATGGGGGAACCAGACATTTCCGTTCCAATATCCGTTCACCATGAAATAACCCGCAGTCATATCAACTGCGCTTATGCCGTAAGGGGAAAGCATTTCTTTTTCGCTTTTAAGATGACCGAGTATTGCTTTCTGCTGTTCTTCGTTGCATACACCTGCAATAATAGGATATATTCCGTCAAGACCCTTGTTGAGATTTTCGCCGTCATCCGTGAGCATGAATCCTGTTGGATTATAATCTTTGTCATGGAGAACATAGCTGTAATATCCGCTGTCTTTATCCCATGAATATTTGTTGAGTGAATCTGTAAGTCTTTCAATATCATCGGAATAAATTCTGACATCGTCGGTTTTTCCGAGCTTTTCGGCAACCATCGAAAGAATTTTACCGCATCTGATAAGTTGGGATGTTGAAATAACGGGAGCGGAGGTGTCTCTGATATTTCTGTCCATCATTGCAACCTGAGCGGGGTAGTCATCCATACCGCTTGTTGAATAGAAATAATCATAGGTTGTTGTGAGGCCGCTCTTGAGTTTGGCGGTTGTTGAACCCCTGATTTTACCTGCAAGAAAATCATAATAAAGTTTCACTCTCGGATATAATGCAAGAAGATCGTCTTTGTTATTGTTTCTCTTAAGAAGTTCGAGCCATTGATACATCTGAACGGGAACGGGTGAGCCGTGATGAAGAAAAGCGTAATCGGGGTTGCTTTCATCGCTCAGATATGTGTCAAGACTGTATCTCGAGAATGCTTCGGAATAATCAATCATACCAAGACCGATAAATCCCGAATCCCATGTGTAAAGGCAGTCCCATCGTTTGCCCGGAGTATGGTGAATGATATATTCGCCGTGTTTATAAATTGGATAAACCGCATTTGTCATTGCAGTTGCCTTAAGAATATCGTTGCTCAATTCGTATTTTGACCCGTCTTTGTTGAGCGTGGTTTTTGGTGCTTCCTTGAGTCTTTCTTTAAATATTGCTTCATATTCATCAGCAGTTTTATATTCGGTTTCACCTTTGGATATAACTGCATATTCTGTATGAGATGATGAGGGGTCAACAAAAATTGTGTGAATTATTGCATTGTTGAAAAATCCGTCATCGCTGTGTTTTCTTGAAAATGCACCTGTGAAACTTTCTGTAACATCATCAAAAGTCGGATCGGAGTTTGAGAGTCTTGCTGTCATGCAATCTTCAAGAGCTCCTGTTTCAATCTGACGGAATCTTGTGTTATCGTTAAAAGTACGAAGGAAAAATCTGCCATCAACATCCTTGTATTCGCATGATGTAAGATATCCTTTTTCTTCTTTTGTTATTTTAATTTCGGGAATAAAATCATAAGGGGTCATCTCTGCTTTGATTTCATCTGCATTTTCTTTTTCGCAAATGCAGAAAAAGTCGAATTCAATACCGCCCGTACCGAGTGCTTCAAGATTTATTGTGAAGTCTTCAGCGTTTATATTTCCGATGTCAAAAAGAGCTGTTTTAAGTTCATCTGTGGGTTTGAAATCAAGACGGATATCATTGTTCATCATAAACGATGAAACCGTGTCTCCCGTTATTACATTAACACCGACCATTTTTCCCTGTTCGTATTTAATTCCCGATGTTCTGTATCTTATTGCAAGAACGGCGTTTCTGAATTCGCTTGTATTATTTATAGTAATAACAACCGAGTCACCCTTTTCGCATCCGAAAGGCGGAAGATAACGGTGAGGCATATGCCATTTGCCTGCACGGTCGCCGAGACCGAAACCGTCAACGAATTTATTGTCTGCAAATTCACCCTTTTTGTAGCCGTCTGCATTTTCTTCATCCCACGGTCTTGTGACGGCATAATTATATGAATCATAATCTACGGCATTTTTATATGCACATTTTTCGGGCAAAGTGAGTTTGCAATATGACGGAGCCGGAAATTCGATTGATTCAAAATAGTTGATAACACAGTTTTGCATTATTTCAGAGTTGTTGACTGTTTCTGTTCTGATAAGAATACTTTCGTCATCAAGTCTTACATATGATACTTCTGAATAAACTTTGTCCTTCCATTCAAGATCGTATCTGTAAGTGAAAATCGAAAAGTCAGGGCTGCATCTCCAGGGATGGCATCCCGACGGAAGAGTTGTGTTAGGAACCTTGATATCACCGCCGAATACGGCAGGGGCAACCGTAACGTCAAATCTTACGCCTTTTGCAAATGAATGATCTGCAATTCGGGAGATACCCATGTATTTTTTTCCGTAGGGACCCCATGCAGGAAAGCGTTTTGAATAAATCATTTTTAATCATCCTTTAATCAATTTTGTAATCCGAGAATGTAATTTTGAGTGAAGCACCGTCAACGGAAAATTCTTTCCAAAGACCTGTTTTTGAATCCTGAACCATCATGAAATCACCGTAATCGGTAATTCCTTTGTAAATTATATCACCGTTTTCATTAACGGAAAAAGCTACGGTTTCCGAATGAATATCATCAAGTGCGCGAGTCAACAATTCACCGAATTCGGATTGCGGAAATCTGCTGACATCAGATTCAAATTCAAGTCCGTCATATGTAACCGTACAAACGTCATTTTCATATGAAATCAGAAGCGGTTTCATTATATCGGGTGTCAGAATTTTAATATCATACTTTTGGGGTGAATGCTTTGTTAATTCTCCTGCGATTTTAAGTTCCTTGAATGTAACGTCGATATTTACAGTATAAGCTGACGGGGGAGATGCCTTTTTGGATTCATAACCGTTTTTGTTCTGACATCCCGAAGCTAAGGATAAAAACAAAAGAGCGAAAACAAAGCATAATTTTTTCAAAATATCACTTGCTATTCAAATTTTGAAAAAAGCTCAGGCAGGTGATTTAAAACATCGGTCGGAAGCATTCCTCTTTCGGAAGTTCTTTCTGCAATAATATCGGCACTCAGTCCGTGAAGATAGACCGCACAAACAGATGCATCAAAAGGTGACATTCCCTGTGCAAGGAATGAAACAATCATTCCCGCAAGCAAATCACCGCTTCCGCCACGTGCAAGGCCCGAATTTCCTGTTGAGTTTACATAAATTTCAGGTTTATCATGAGAACATACGATTGTGTTGGCACCTTTAAGAACAACGGTGCATTTATATTTCCTTGCGAATTCATATGCAACAACAATCGGATTTTCTATGATTTCGGCAATGCTTTTTGAACATATGCGACTCATTTCGCCGGGATGCGGAGTGAGAACAATCGGTGCCTGAGCATTCTTCAATATATCTATATTTGTGCTCAGCGCATTTATTCCGTCTGCATCGATAATCATTGGTTTATCTGATTCTTTAATCAATGAATGAACAAGATGAGTTGTGTCCTTGTTGAATCCGAGACCGCATCCGATAAGAACGGCACTTGCCCGTTTGCTTGCTTCGGAAATCCCTGCTTTCGCAGAGAAAGAAAATGTACCGTCAAAATTTGATTCAAGAGGAAGAAGAAGCGGCTCTGTGAGTTTTGGCGCAATTGCAGGATATGCACTCTGCGGAAAAGCGGCAGTAACAAGACCTGCACCGCATCTTAATGCACCGCTGACAGAAAGATAAGCCGCACCGGTCATTTTCATGCTTCCGCAAACACAGAGAGCATGACCGTATGTTCCTTTGTTGGAAACAGGCTTTCTTTTGGGAAGCATATTTCTGATGTTTTGTGAATTGAGTGTGAAACAAGTCACGCTCTCGATTTTTCTGAAATCTTCATTTGTGATTCCGATGTCGGCAATAACGGTCTTTCCGCAGTATTTGCAACACGGTTTCATGATATGGATTGGTTTATAAGCTGAAATTGCAATGGTTATATCAGCTTTGAATACCGAACCCTGA
Source organism: Acutalibacteraceae bacterium (assembly GCA_045645685.1). Lineage (GTDB taxonomy): Bacteria > Bacillota > Clostridia > Oscillospirales > Acutalibacteraceae > CAG-177. Next base: position 10,621 of record JAZRJH010000200.1, on the reverse strand, counting down.
ACGCTTGCACTGTCGCAATCAGCACCTGCAGGAACATCGATTGAAACGGTTGTTGCATCAGAAGAATTGACAGCCTGAGCAAGAACGCTTAATGAATGGTCGAGTGAGCCTGTGAATCCTGTTCCGAATATTGCTTCAACAATTATTTCTGCATTTTCGATATATGATTTAAGCAAAGTGAGATTATTATTGTATCGGATAATATTAATTCCTGCAGATTCAACAAGAGAAAACATATCAATCGCATCCCGTGCTTTCGGCTCACCGCAAGCGAGCATAACGGTAACATCGCATCCGTATTCCCACATTTTTCTTGCAATTACAAATCCGTCACCGCCATTTTTACCCTTGCCGCAAATAACAAGAACATTTTTGGGGGTTTCTTTGCTGATGCTAAAATTCTTTTTTATGATTTTTGCACATGACTGACCTGCATTTTCCATAAGTTGGGGGAAAGATATTCCTCTTTTTACGGCATTGCATTCAGCCTGATACATCTGATTGCTTGTTACAACAAACATAATTGCACCTCAAACGATATTTATAATTCATTTTATCATATAATATTTATCTTTAAAAGTAAAAAAATAAATATTTTTTAATTTTGTATTGATACTGTTACTTTATGGTGATATAATCTAAAATAGATAACTATATGAAATAGTTGCAGCCTAATTTAAACCAAAGGACGTGCTTAAAATGAACAACTACGAATACTGGCTTACCTTTGATGAGGAAACCAAAAAGGAACTCGAAAGCATAACGGACAAAGCCGAGCTTGAAGACAGATTCTATAAAGAATTGGAATTCGGTACCGGCGGACTTCGCGGCGTTATGGGTGCGGGTGCCAACAGAATGAATAAATATACCGTTTCAAAGGCAACCAAGGGTCTTGCTGATTATCTCAATTCAGAATTTGAAGGTGAAAAGTCGGTTGCAATTGCATATGACTCAAGAAACAATTCATCTGATTTTGCAAAGACCGCTGCAAGTGTTCTCTGTGCGGCAGGTATAAAAGTTTATCTTTTTGATTCACTTATGCCTACTCCCGTTCTTTCATTTGCAGTAAGATATCATGAATGCACAGCAGGTATCGTTATCACCGCAAGCCACAATCCCAAAGAATATAACGGCTATAAAGTTTATGATTCAAAGGGATGTCAGCTTGTTCCCGAATATGCAGATAAGGTTATCGCATTTGTTAATGCAGTAACTGATCTCAAGAATATTCCTTCTGTTTCACTTGATGATGCAGAAAAGAACGGTTTGCTTGTTATTATCGGTGATGATACACTTGATGCATTCCTTGCAGAAGTTAAAAAACAGAGTCTTTATAATGAGAAGTCAGATCTTAAGATTGTTTATACAGCTCTTCACGGCACGGGTAATGTTCCTGTAAGAAAGATACTTGACGGTCAGAATGTTTCAATCGTCAAAGAGCAGGAACTTCCTGACGGAAATTTCTCAACAGTCCGTTCACCCAACCCCGAAGAGAAGGATGCTCTTACTCTTGCTCTCAAACAGGCTGAGGCAGAAGGTGCTGATATTGTTATCGGTACTGACCCTGACTGCGACAGAATCGGCGTTGGTGTTCTCCATAACGGCGCTTATTCTCTTCTTACAGGTAATCAGACAGGCGCTCTTCTTGTTGACTTTGTTCTTAAGTTCAAGAAGGATTCAATGCCTGCAAATGCTGCGGTTGTTAAAACAATTGTAACAAGCGGTCTTGGTGCTGCAATTGCTGAAAAACACGGTGCAAAGACGGTTCAGACTCTTACAGGCTTCAAGTACATCGGCGAAAAAATCTGGCTTTGGGAAGAAAGCGGAGAATATTCATTCCTTTTCGGATATGAAGAAAGCTACGGCTATCTTGCAGGTACTCATGCAAGAGATAAGGATGCCGTTTCATCTGCAATGCTTATCGCAGAAATGGCATCATATTATAAAAACAAGGGTATGACTCTTGTTGATGCTCTCAACGGAATTTATGCTGAATACGGCTATTATTTTGATTGCCTTGAAACAATCGTTCTCAAGGGAAAAGAAGGCGCGGAAAAAATTCAGAATGCTATGAAAGATCTTCGTGAAACAGGCGCAACTCTTTTTGATGATATTGATGTTCTTCTTGATTATTCAAAAGGCATTGACGATCTTCCCAAAGAGAATGTTCTCCGTTTTGATTACAAGGATGGATCATGGACTGCAGTCAGACCTTCAGGCACAGAACCCAAGCTCAAAATTTATTTCTCTGTCAAAGGCGACGGTAAAGAAACTGCCGAGAAGAGAAAGGATATCATTCAGTCCAAATTGATGGAAATCATAATGAAATAAAAGTGGGGTATAATCATGAAAAAAATTCTTGCAATTATTCTCGCATTTGTTCTCTCATTCTCTTGCCTTTCAGTTGCAGTATCTGCTGCTGAAGATGCAACAATCAAGTCCTTTGCAATTGAATCCGTTGCAGAACTTGAAGCTAAAGCAGGCAAAGGTGACGGTGCATCCGTCAAAACAGAATGGTATGAAATCGACGGAACATATTATCTTTTTGTTCCATCATCTATTGATCTTTCAAACGCTAAAATAACATTTGATTCAGATTATGATGTTTATTGCGGCACAACCAAAGTAGTCAGCGGTGAAACAACCGACATTCTCAGCGGCAAAACCGATCTGATTATCACCTGCAACGGCAAAAACTTCAATCTTATTATTATCAATGAGTCAACTGTTGCATCTGTATTTATTGAAACCGAATCAGGCAATCTTGACGCTGTTCATGCAGATAAAGATTATAAAGAAGAAGGCAAGATCACAATTATCAACGGCGATGCATCCGAGTCTGAATACAACGGTGTTCTTGAATATATCAAGGGCAGAGGTAATTCCACTTGGGAAATGGAAAAGAAGCCTTATAATCTTAAACTTGATAAAAAGGCAGATCTTTTCGGCATGGGTAAGAGTAAGAAATGGAGTCTCATCGCAAATCATACCGATGAATCACTTGCAAGAAACGTTGCAGCATATTATGCAGCAAAAGAAGCCAATATGCCTTACACACCGCTTTTTGTTCCCTGCGATGTTTATATCAATAATGAATACATGGGAGCATATCTTCTCACAACAAGAGTTGAAGCTGACGAAACAAGAGTTGATGTTGATAACCTTGACGATGTGAACGAAGAAATCTGCATTGATAAATATGGCGAAGATTTCGATATGGATACACTCAAAAAGGGCGGCGTTTACGGCACTTGGGCAGGACTTCTTCAGGGCACAAAGAAGTGGGTTGAAATTCCTGCAACAGAAAAAGATGTTGAAACAGGCGGCTACATCCTTGAAATGGAGCTTGCTAACAGATATACAGATGAAATCAGCGGTTTTGTAACATCAAGAAGCCAGCCCTTCATCATGAAATCTCCTGAATATGCATCAGAAGCACAGATTACATATATCAGCGATTATTATCAGAGATTTGAAGATGCTGTGTTCGCTGAAGACGGCAAAAACAGTCTCGGAGAACGTTACACAGACCTTGCGGACCTTACTTCACTTGCAAAATTCTATGCATTGAACGAATGGACATCAAATCAGGATTGCGGTCTTACAAGCACATATTTTTATAAGCCCGCAGGTGAAAAGCTGTTTGCGGGCCCTGTATGGGATTTCGATATCTGCTTTGCTAATAATGACAGCGGCAGATTTGGTTGTGACTACACAAATCCCGAAGAGTTTACCGTTTGCTTCGGCAGACAGTACAGAAACACCTTCTTTGGCAAATATGATGTTGATGAAGTTCCCCATATCTTTAATGCACTTTGCCAAAAGCAGGAATTTGTGGCTGTAGTTAAGAGTGTATGGAATTCTGAAATCAAGTCCGCAGTTGATAAGACAAACGTAATGCTTTCAACATACGCAAACGAAAATATGGGTTCAGCCGTTATGAATGCAATCCGCTGGAACATATTCGGCACATATAATATTGCTGAAATCAAGGTTGCTTATGAAAAAGCTGTTAAAGATGTTTATGATTTCTCATCAGTCAGAACAGAGTTTCTTACCAATAATTTCGGAACTGTTCAGGTTCAGGAAGTTCAGACAAACTTCTTCCTTGCCGGTCTTAAGAAAATCGGTGCAGGTATGAACGAACTCTTTGAAAAGTTCATTCTTGCATTCGGTCTTGAAAATGTGATTATCTAAAAATAAACCCCGACAGTTGATTCTGTCGGGGTTGTTCTTTTATAAATTGAGAATAGGAAGTCCGTCGGAACTCCATTTGACTTTTCTGATTCTTGCGCTTCTGCAAGGGTCATAAAGGGGATCGCCATCTGAATATCCGCATTTACCGCTGAAACAAATCTCGTCTCTTGAATGGTAAACAAAAATCCAGTCGCCGTTTTCATCCTTGACAAATGAGTTGTGACCCGGACCGTATTCACCTTCAAGGTCTTCGGATGTAAGAATAGGTCTGTCAAGTTTTGTCCAGCTTGTGATATCAGTCAGATCGGAATTGACATCTGCATACATTAGACCGAGACAATATTCAGGACCTGTTGCTGATGCGGAAAAAGCAAGATAAATCTTGTTATCGTGAATCATCGCAGCAGGACCTTCGTTGACGGGGATGTTCACTCTTTCCCAATCGTATTCAGGTTTTGTCAGAAGTATTGCGGGTGAAGTTGTTTCCCAAGGTTTATCAGGATTTATTGTTGCCAGATAAACATTTGAATTTCCGCCATTCTGTGCCCATGATACATAGTGTTTTCCGTTACATTCAAAATGGGTCATATCAAGTGAAAAACCACGGAACGAAAATTCATCACCGTCACAGGCATTGAATTTTCCAATATCATTCCAATCATCGTTATACGGGTCTGTTCCGCTGCACATGATAATGTGGCAATCTATATCCCAGACATTATCTTTGCTTCCGCTTGCGGCAAAAAGAACATACCATCTTCCGTTTATCTCATGGATTTCAGGTGCCCAGACAAAACGGAATGATGTGTCGGAATTCTTTTCATGCCAGATAACTTTTTCTTCAGCCTCAGCAAGGTCATAAATGCTCTTTGCCCGTCTTAAGATAATTCTGTCATATCCGTTGATATCATCTTTTCCGTACATGGGATACGATGCCGTGAAATAATAAAATCCGTCACTGCCTTTGGTTATAAACGGGTCAGCTCTGTCTTTTATAAAAATTTCAGTTTTAACGCTCATAAAATCATTCCTTATACGAGCTTGAAGAACATTTCAAGAATTCTCTTTGTACAAAGTTCAAGGTCAGCTCTTGTTAATTCGCCTTTATCATAAGCAGCTTTGAGATCTTCGGGGTAACCGCAATGCATTTTCAGATCATTTCCTGCTTTTACTTCAAGAACGGGATTGTTTTTAACTCCCCAGTCAGTAACAACCATGCCTTTGAATCCCCATTCGTTGCGGAGAATACAGGTGAGAAGTTCATAGCTTTCAGATGTGTGCTGACCGTTGATTCTGTTGTAAGATGACATAACAGTCCAGGGGTCAGCTTCCTTAACGGTAATTTCAAATCCCTTGAGATAGATTTCACGGAGAGCTCTTTCGGAGATTCTTGCATCAATATCATATCTGTTTGCTTCTTTGTTGTTGCAAGCAAAATGCTTGATTGAAACGGCTGCCTTCTGTGACTGAATACCTCTTACGGCAGCTGAAGCTGATTTACCGGCAACAAGGGGATCTTCTGAATAATATTCAAAGTTTCTTCCGCAAAGGGGATCACGGTGTATGTTAAGAGCGGGAGCAAGCCAGATTGCAAGATTATTTTCACGAAGTTCCGCTCCGCCTGCTGCACCAACTTCGAAAAGAAGATCGGGATCCCAGCAGCAAGCAAGAAGAGTTGCACAAGGCCATGCAGTTGTAGGAATTCCTGTTGAAGGTTCAAGTCTTAATCCTGCAGGGCCGTCAGCAGTCGGGAAATAGGGGATATCAAGTCTTTCGATACCGCCGAATGAACCTGTGTTGCAAACACCTGTGGTTTTCTGACCGCCAACAATATACATGAGTTCATCAAGTGTGAACTGTGCAACGAATTCGTCAAGTGTTATTTCTTCACCGACTTTATCAAACTTAACAATTTTTTCGGGTGCTTCAGCTCCTGAAGGAAGATTTGTTCCGTAGAAATAATTCTCTTCACCTGTGGGAATATTTTCAAAATTGCCGTCAGCAAGCATTCTCTTTTTAAGTTTGAAAGGCTTGCACCAATTATTAAGCTGTTGAGTAACTTTATCTTCGGCAACTGTATATTCGAAATCAAGTTTTTTGAGATCTCTGACAGATGTTCCGATAAAGAATTTGTAGTTTCCTTTTTCGAGAACATAGGCAGATTTGCTGATTTTTCCGAGATCGTCAAAGCTCGCCATATCATTGACATCAAAGCTCATAACAACGGTTTCGGATTCGCCGGGGGAGAGAAGTTTTGTTTTCTTGAAAGCACAAAGTTCTTTTGCAGGTTTACCGAGCAATCCCTGCGGTGCGCTGTAATAAAGCTGAAGAACTTCTCTGCCTGCTATGTCTCCGATGTTTTTAATGTTTGCAACAGCAAGAATTTTTCCTTCGCTTTCTGTGCAGACCCTGCCGCTTATTTCAAATGATGTGTATGAAAGACCGAAACCGAATGGATAACGGACATAATCTTTTGCACCGGGAATTGTTTCGAAATATCTGTAGCCAACATAGATATCATCGCTGTAATCAATTTTCTGAAAACTCTCCCAGAATTCTTCTTTGCAAGGATAATAATCATATGACTTGGTTATTGTGTCGGTGAGTTTACCTGAGGGGTTTACATCGCCGCAGAGTACATCCGCAATAGCTGAGCCGCCTTCAATGCCGCCCTGCCATGACATAAGAACGCCTTGGATTTTATCGTTTTCAGCAAAAAATTCGCAGTCAATAACAGCGCCTGAGTTTATAACAATAATAACCTTTTTGAAAAGTTCAGATGCTTTTGTAATGAGATTCTTTTCTAGATCAGAAAGATAATAGTCGCCGCCCTGCGGTCTGCGGTCAACACCTTCAGCAGAAAATCTGCTTAAAGTTATGATTGCTGTTTCAGCCCATTCGGATGCAGACTTAATGAGTTCATCGGGAACTTCCGCTTCTTTAACATGCATTGCAGCAAAGGTGTCATATGTCATATCGTCACGCTTTGTGCAGAACTCCATGTTGTTGACGATATCCCAGCGTGCATTAATCTGTTCCTGAGTGAGAACATTTACGCTTTCTTTTTCGACATAATCTTTATAGAATTCAACAAGGGGCATATAAACGGAAACTTTTCCTTCGTGTGCTTTTTCATTGAATCCTTCATAGATATTTCTGATGTAAGGGCAATGAACATCACCGCTTCCGCCGCCGCCTTTGATGTATTCAATTGTTGCCTTGCCGAAAAATGCAATCTTCTCACCACGGGAAAGGGGGAGTGCATTGTCTGAATTCTTAAGAAGAACCATGCCGTCAGCAGCGGCTTTTCTTGAAAGAGCAATATGTTTTTTTGAAGCTGTAACGCATCTTCCGTCTTCGCCGAGAGGAATGCACGGCTGATATCTGAATCTTGCAAATTTATCCATAACAAATCTCCAATCTTTTTTTTAGTATTATATAATAGATAATATTTTATCGTCAAGTAATTCCTTGATGTTTTTGCTGTTCTGTGATATAATTTGTAAAAAAATCCGGTGATAATATGACGATTGATGAAGCATTGACAAAACTTGATAAATCCGATTTTCGTTCTTCGTTTCACCTTAATATTTCCGAAAGGAATTATGTTACTGAAAAGGGGATGGAAACCGTTCGGAATCATGCAGAAGAGTTTATAAAAAACAGACTTGCTCCTGCGATTATTCCTAACGACGGGAAACAAACTCCGATGAAAGGTCACCCCGTATTCAAGGCGCAACATGCCTGCGCTTGTTGCTGCAGGGGGTGTCTTAATAAATGGTATAAAGTGCCTGTCGGGGTTGCGCTGAATGAAATCCAACAGAAAAAAATAGTGAATCTTCTGATGGCATGGATTGATAAAGAAATGATAATGAAATAAAATTATAAAATAATCTTGATTTTTAGGTTTTATTGTGATAGTATATTCAAGCAAACAAAAATAAATTGTCCGATGTACGTCTTTATGGGGGCGTAGCTCAGCTGGGAGCCCAAAGCACTCAGAAACGCACCCCACATTGAGCAATTGAAAAATTTAATACTTGGGGGTATAGCTCAGCTGGGAGAGCGCTTGAATGGCATTCAAGAGGTCAGCGGTTCGATCCCGCTTATCTCCACCATTAGAACTGTAATCACCACAGATTGCAGTTCTAATTTTTTATAGTACAATTATTAAAAATTATCATAGAATAGGAGATTTATAATGTGTGCTGACTTTAAAGAAAAAAGAATTAATTATCTTAATAATTGGCCACAAGAAGAACCTTTTGAAATAGAAAAAAAGTATTATGAAATTGTAAAAAAAATCAAAGATGAAAACGGCACAATATTTCTGCGGTTTCAGTTAAAAAACAATACAGATGTGTTATACAATAAAACAATTTCATTTATGATAGAATCTTTGGATAATCTAGAGAAATATCCAAATTTTTCTTATGAATTTATTTTCAAAGCATACAACTGTTTTATTGAACATTATCATTTAGCTTTCACAGGAATTACAGATAAGAACAAAAGATTATGTGATAATGAATGGTGCAATATAATTGGTGGTAATACAAAATTACTGCAAGCATTTGAACAGTTATTGTCTGTAATTCCTGTGAAGGCATGTCAATATATATATGTAAGGTTTTTTGAAAAGACAAATCCTATCAACAAAGCGTATTCAAGAGTTACTACAGATACAAGCGGTTCTCCCACCGCATGTTCAAATAATAGAAAATGTTTTGTGGATGCAATAGAGAATAAATATGGATTAGATTATTACAACTATGCTAACACCATTAGAAAAGCGAGTTTATTGTATCGTTATTTATTAAATAACAACTCTATTATAATTGATTCTGATAGATTCAATATAACATTAAATGACAAATTACATATTCTTGTTTCTGGCTTCTTATATACTCTTCGTAATGATATTATGCATGGTTCTAGTATATCCATAACTAAAAGCAGCAAAACGAACTTGGGAACTTTCGCACTAAATTATTATGCTTTTTTGCTGTTATACTATCTTCTGTTGATTTTAATTATAAATAAATTTTCATCTGACTACTCCTCAACTGTTTATGATGATGTTGCTGAAAATATTAATAAAAACATTTTTTTATACAAAGAACTGTTTGGAAAAGAGCTTGGACATTAATAAATTTTTGATTTTAAAAGGCGCAGGAGCATCTAATTTTGCCCCTGCGCCTTTTTATGCCACCTTATCAATACCTACCATAAACTGCTCAAAGTCAATATTAAACTCTATATTCAGTTTGTATCCTCTGCAAACTTCAACCCGTTTAATTAAGCAGCTCACAATCATTTTCTTCTTTTCAAAGCTTGCTTCATCATAAAGCTCTGCCCAGGAAATCAGTTCATCAAAGCTGTCGGATAATGTTTTGATTACACTTTCTCACTGTCAGCGACATCCTTTTCAGCATCGGTAACCAAGGATAAAAGCCTACTGCACTCTTTTTCTGATTCTGAAATCAGTTCCGAAAGTGTATCAGCCGAAAAAGAGCTTTCACCCTTGATTGCTTTTATAACCTCGGATTTCAGTATAGTGAGGTTTTCAAATTCTTTGGTGTAATCTGCTTTTAACATATTGAGTCTTGATTTTTTTACTTTGATCTCATCAGCATAACGGAGTTTGATTACATCAGATTTTGATACACCTTTCATTTTACGGAAAATGTCACGGACAATTTCATCAATCAAATCATCAAGAATGTGCAGCGTATAACATGATTGACCGTCACACTCCGTTTGCTTTCTGCTTTTACCGTAGCAGGCGTATCTGATGCGTTTTGTAGTATCAACAGAGCCGTCTTTTCTTTTACGGTATCTTCCACTTGTTGTAAGATTCAGCCTTGAACCGCAATGCCCACAGTAAACCTTGCCGGAGATAAGAGATTTACCTTTTGTGTTAAGCGGTACTGTTGGATTTTCTTTCTTCCTGTCTGAACGCTCTTGCATTATCATCTTTGCTCTTTCAAACTGTTCAGGCGGAATTATCTGCAATTCGGGAATAACCTCTGAACGTGAATCACCGCTACGGAGAATACCTGTATAGGTAAGGTTACAGAGAATACCTCTTATGGTTGCATCGTGCCACATTTTACCCGTTCTCGCACGGTAACCGTTGTTGTTTAGCCACGTTGTAATTCTGTGAGCACCGTAACCCTCTTGAGTGTATTTATCAAAGATAATTTTCACAACAATCGCTTCATTGTTATTTACTTGCAAATCATAAAGCTCGTGCTTCCTTTTATTGAATCTTTCACTTTTCACAAGGTCGTATCCAAAGGCGGCAACACCGCCCTTGAAATGACCTGACTCAACTAACTGACCGAGGCTTGTTTTTGTTCGCACTGAAGTTTTCTCGCTTTCACCGTCAGCCTGCCAAAAACGGATATAGTTCAGGAGCTTA
>JAZRJH010000199.1:0-2521 GCA_045645685.1 Acutalibacteraceae bacterium | reverse complement strand
ATATTTTGCGTGCTGATGAAAGAAGTTGGTGAGAACAACAGCATCCATACCGCTGTTAATGAACTCATCAAAGTCTGTATAGAATTTTGTTTCTTCGCAGCAATATTTCTTGATGTTTTCATAAGTTGATTCATCATAATCGCAAACTGCGCTGATATATGCTTTATCGGTGAGAGTAAGACCCTGTGAAATGCCGCAGCCTCTTCTCGCACCAAAAACACCGATTTTAAGTTTCTTATCCATAACAAATAACCTCCATTATAATTTGATAATTAAATTCTATCACTTTTTAAACTATTAAACAATATTTATATAAAAATAATTCATTAAAGTTTGCATGTACGCATGATATATTCACAGATTTTTTCTTCATCAGGTTTAAAATCGGGCACTTAACAGTATGGAGATTTACCGTTTCTATCCGATCTTCTTCATTTCTGAAGGCGGGAATATCATATGCAGCAATTGAAAAGTGATTAGAGAATTAATTAAATCCACCGCAGAAGATTCAAAACCGAATCAACTGCGGTGAATGTTTATTTTATGCAGTGTTTATCAAAAGCAGGGTTGAAAGCGTAGAAATTTTTTTCGTCGAGTTTATCGGTTGCAAGGCGCAAGCCTTCGCCGAAACGCTGAAAGTGAACAATTTCTCTTGCACGGAGGAACTTAATCGGTTCTCTTACATCGGGGTCGTCAACAAGGCGGAGAATGTTGTCGTAAGTTGTGCGCGCTTTCTGTTCTGCGGCAAGGTTTTCCGTCATGTCGGTTATAAGATCACCCTTGCTCTGAATATAAGCCGCGGTGAAAGGCGTGCCTGAAGCCGCAACGGGATAAACCGCGGCGGTGTGGTCAACAAAATATGTGTCAAAGCCCGATTTTTTGATTTCATCTTCGGAAAGATTTCGGGTAAGCTGATGAACAATCGCACCAATCATTTCAAGGTGAGCAAGTTCTTCCGTACCTACATCGGAAGTGAAATGGTCCCTTTTGCAGTTTAAGTTCCACTCAATCGGCAGAGGAAAGAACAGAACATACAAAACCACCTCAATCGATGCAGAAATTAGCACCGATAAGAGGTGGTTCAGTATTTTTGTGAGAGCAATATAGCCCACATATTTGCATTTGATTTTTGATTAACTCAAATCGAATTGCATTACACAATACCCATGCAAATCTCAACAAGCAGGGCAACAACAACGACGAGTGCGGAGATGATGAAGCCGTGAATCATCGGGCGGATTCCCGATTTTTTGAAACTTGAAAAAGATGTGTTAAGACCTATCGCCGCAAGTGCGCTGACCATAAGGAATTTGCTGACGGCTTTTGTTCCTGAAACAATTTCGGCAGGGATTGCAAAAATGCTTGCAACAACAGACATTGCAACAAAACCGAGAATAAACCAGGGGAATATTTTTTTGATGCTGAAGTTTGCTTTCAGTTCATCGGGATTCTTGCTGTTTTTCTGTGCTTCTTTCTTTTTAAGACGAAGAGAAATGAATGCAAAAGTGATAACCGTAGGAATGATGGAAAGCGTTCTTGTCAACTTTACCATTGTTGCAAAATCGCCTGCACCTTCTGAAAATGCATATCCTGTTGCAACAACGGATGATGTGTCGTTAACCGCTGTTCCTGCCCATATGCCGAATGCTTCGTCAGTCATACCGATTGCTTTGCCCATAATTGGGAAAAGTATTATCATCGCCATATCAAAAAGGAACGTTGCTGACATTGCGTAAGCTACATCATCGTCATCGGCATCGATTGTGGGTGCGATTGCGGCAATAGCAGAGCCACCGCAGATGCCTGTTCCTGCTGAAATAAGATTGGAAAGTTTCCAGTTGAGACCCAATGCTTTTCCGATGAAATAACCTCCGCCAAAGCAAGTGAGCAAGGTGAAAACCATAACCGTAAGCGACATTCTGCCAACCTGAAGAACAGTTGTTATGTTAAGAGAAAGACCGAGCAGAATGATTGCGAATTTTAAAAGTTTTTTTGACGTGAATTTGATGCCGCTTGAAAAAATGTCTGTTTTTGCAAGAAAACGGTTGATAATCATGCCGATAAACATTGCAATAACTGCAGAACCGATAAGATGAATCGGAAGCATACTTTCGAGCCACATTGCAAGAGCGGCAATCAATGCCGACAAAATAATTCCGGGAAAATATTTCAAAATTTTCATAATTGACCTCATTCATAAAATATCTTCGGTATTATATCATCAATAAACAGAAAATGCAATCACAAAACAAAACTGCTCTCTTGAGAGAGCAGTCTGAAATTCAGTCCGACAAATTGGAATTTGTTATTTTTATACAGTTTTTAACTCTTTTCTCTTCACTGATAATACGTTCATATACGGTATTTCAAATAAGAAAACTTAATTCACTCCCTGATTTTTGTTCTGTGTTTCTCTATTTTTGCAATCATCTTTCTGCCGATCACTTCAGAAAGTTTCAATCCTAAATTGATTTCTTCTTCGGTTTCAAAGGAGTCAAAGAAATGATTGGTTTCAAGGGTG
>JAZRJH010000198.1:0-6597 GCA_045645685.1 Acutalibacteraceae bacterium | reverse complement strand
CACAGTGTTCCACATTCAAGCTCAACGATAGCGCAACAACAATGTAAATCAGATACCGAGCATATCGAATACTACGCCATCCATGCTGTCCTTCGTGCAGCAGCCGTCAAATCTTACAGCCTTATCGCGGAGATTTGCAAGCTGCTCGGGGCAGCTTTCGCCGGTTACCGCAGCAAGACGCTCAACCATTTCGAATTCGTCAAGACCTTCGTTCTTGCCGTCAACTGCTTCAAGAACTGCGGCACTGAACTTGAAGGGGCTTGCGGTTGAAGCGATAACTGCGGGTGTATCGTCGCCTGTTTCGGCTTTGTAATCATAGAAAACCTTAACTGCAACAGCGGTATGAGTATCGCAAAGATAGTTCTTTTCTTTGAAAATCTTTGCAATTGTCGCCTTTGTTGCATCGTCATCACAGCAGCCTGCAGCAAACTGAGCCTTGATAGCGGCAAGGGTATCGGCATCAACTTCGTATTTGCCGTTTTCGGAAAGCTGCTTCATCCATTCTGTTACCTTTTCGCTTCCTGCGATTGAATAGAGAAGTCTTTCAAGGTTACTGGAGATAAGTATGTCCATTGAAGGAGAAATTGTTGTGAAGAACTCACGGTTTCTGTTATAAACACCGGTTGTAAGGAATTCGGTGAGAACAGAGTTGCTGTTTGAAGCGCAGATAAGCTTCTTGACGGGAAGACCCATTTCCTTTGCATAATAAGCTGCAAGGATATTTCCGAAGTTACCTGTAGGAACAACAACATTGATTTCGTCGCCTGCCTTGATTTCGCCCTTTGCAAGCAAATCGCAGTAAGCTGAGAAATAATAAACAATCTGGGGACAGAGTCTGCCCCAGTTGATTGAGTTTGCAGATGAAAATGCCATTGAATTTTCAGCAAGCTTTGCGGAAATTGCCTTGTCTGTGAAAATTCTCTTTACTCCGCTCTGTGCATCATCGAAGTTGCCTTCGATTGCGGAAACAGCAACATTATTGCCTTCCTGAGTACACATCTGGAGCTTCTGCATAGGGCTTACGCCGTCGCTGGGATAGAAAACAAGAATCTGTGTGTTTTCAACATCCTTAAAGCCTTCAAGCGCTGCCTTGCCTGTGTCGCCCGATGTTGCAACAAGGATAACAATCTTTGTGCCGGGTGCAGCCTTGCCGCTTGAAACGGTAAGGAGTCTGGGAAGAATCTGAAGAGCCATATCCTTGAATGCACAAGTGGGGCCCTTGAAAAGTTCGAGAATGTGCACGCCGTTTTCGATTGTTTCAACGGGCGCTACCTTTTCACTTGAGAAGCCTGTTTCATATGCGCCTTTTACACATGAATCAACTTCGGCTTCTGTGAAATCGGTAAGAAACAGAGAAAGGATTGACTTTGCTCTGCCGATATAATCATAGCCTGCGATTTTTTCGATTTCGCTCATTGATACCCTGGGAAGATTTTCGGGAACGAAAAGACCGCCCTCAGAAGAAATACCCTTGGTGATTGCCTGAGATGCGGAAACCTTGACCGCAGTATCTCTTGTACTTACATAATTCATTTAACATCATCCTTTTCGGAAAAAGTAATTCAAAATATTATATCACATTTTTTCGCAATTGTAAAATATTTTTTAAGTCGTTTCAAAAGCATTCCTGATATAGTTGAGATTAACGAGCAAATCGTTATCGTCAACATAAACTTCGCAGACATCAAACCTTGTCTGACAATCAATTTTTGCCGACGAAAGAAAATTTTTCGCCGCCAATTCAAGCCTTTTCTGTTTGTTCTCGTCAACCGCTTCCATAGGTCTTACAGACGAATCCTTGTTCCTTGTTTTCACTTCAACAAAGTGAATTATACCGTCTTTCTCTGCGACGATATCTATTTCGCCGAAACGGCACAGATAGTTTGAAGAAATTATTTCATAGCCGTTATCACGAAGATATCTTGCCGCAAAGATTTCGCCCCATACACCCGTTTTGTTTCTTATCATTTCTTTTCACCAAAGAAAGATTTTAGAAAACTCATACGATGGCAGGGTGACACTCCGTATTCCGTCAGCATTTCATAGTGGAGCTTCGTACCGTAGCCCTTATGCTTTGCAAACTGATACTGCGGATATTCCTTGTCGATTTCAAGCATGAATCTGTCCCTGCTGACCTTGGCAAGAATTGATGCCGCGGCAATCGACATGCTTTTTGCATCGCCTTTGACAACAGTTTCGCCGTTTATCGCAATCGGCGGCATTCTGTTGCCGTCAATCAAAGCATAATCAGCAGGAATATCAAGACCTTCAACAGCGTTTTTCATTGCAAGATATGTTGCCTGAAGAATGTTGATTTCGTCAATTGTTTTCTCATCAACGCTCGCAACGCACCAGCTTATTGCCTTTTCTTTTATCACATCAAAAAGCGCTTCCCTTTTCTTTTCGGAAAGCTTTTTTGAATCGTTAAGTCCTTCAATTTCGCAGTTTTCGGGAAGAATAACCGCCGCCGCAAAAACGGGTCCTGCCAAAGGGCCTCTGCCTGCTTCGTCAACGCCGCAGACAGCTTTGAATCCCATGTTTCCGGCATTTATTTCGTACTGATAATCCATAATATCACCTATTATAAAAACTGCGCGGCAATCGGATTCACCGTTTACCGCCGCAGCCTTGTTATTAAAGGAATTGTTTGTCTATAACCTTATTGATTATATCATAAAGATACTGCAGGCTGAAATCGGAAGTTTTTTCGATAACACCGTGCTTTGCCGCAAGCTCTTGTGTATAGTCGGCAAGAGGATAAATTCTGAGATTCGAATAACTCTGACCGTAATGAGTTACAACACCCGAAAACTTCACGTTTTCAAAGCTGATTTCACCCGTAGCGTTGTTTCTTACAATTTCAAAATTGAGAACACCGCCGAGCATTCTCGGACCCCTGTTCTGAGCAGAAATGAAGTTGCCGAGTGAATAAGCAACAAGTGTTCTGCTTCCGTCTGCATTGTTGATATATTCAACGGGCTGAATCACATGGGGATGTGTGCCGATGATAACATCCGCGCCCCACGAAGCGAGCTTTTCGGCAAGCTGACGCTGGGAATCAGTGGGCTCATGGGTGTATTCATTGCCCCAATGTGCGCTCACGATAACAACATCCGCAACAGCCTTGGCATCGATAATTCTCTGCTGAAGGCGTGTTTCTTCAGATGCACGGACAAGAATCACTTCCGAATCTTCAGGGAGCGAAAGTCCGTTTGTTGAATCCGTAAATCCGAGATAAGCAATTTTTACGCCGTTGACTTCATTCACGGGAATATTTGAAAAATCTTCTCTGTCAAGATAAGCACCGCTTGTGATTGCATTCTTACTCTTCCAGAAATTGATTGCGGAAATAAGACCTTTTTCACCGCAGTCGATTGAATGATTGGTTGCGATATTGAAAACATCAAAACCGAGATTGAGCATTTCATCGCCGACTTCAACGGGTGAGTTGAACATCGGATAGGTTGAAACGTTGTGTTCGGTTGAGATTATAGTTTCCTGATTGAGAATCGCAACGTCGGGTTCGGATATGATATCCGAAAAATTCTCATAAGCATATGAAAAATCATATCCTTCGCTTGTTCTTGCCGCTGCCTGATTATAAATCGGCTTGTGGATAAGATTATCACCTACGGCAACAAAGCTCACAGAAGAAAAGAGTATCTGCTCTTCCGTGGTCACGGGGTCTGCACCGGGTCGTGCATCCGCACTTATATCAAGGCTGTTATCTGAATTCCTTGTAAAAAATATAACGCCGAGTGCCAAAACATCAAGGGCGATTATCACTGCAAGAAAAATCGCCATTTTCTTTCTCATAACAACACCTCTTTTTCAGGATCAATCGAGTGTGATTTTTCCGAGCTTTCCCGAACGGTATTCATCAAGAATCATAACCGCCGCTCTTTCGGTATCGGTTTCGCCGCCTTTGATAAGCATACCTCTTTTTGCACCTATAAGCTCAAGAAGTTCATAAGGCTCAAGGTCTTCAAAATCGCTGATTTTATATCTTTCAACAAGTCTTTGCGGATAGTTCTTCTGCATAACAACAAGAAGTCTGACCGCAATTTCCTGGCTGTCAAGAATCTCATCCTTGACCGAGCCGATGAATGCAAGCTTAAAGCCTACTTCGGGGTCTTCAAACTTGGGCCAGAGAACACCGGGAGTATCGAGAAGCTCTATCCCCGAGCCGATGGCAAACCATTGGTTGCTTCTTGTGACACCGGGTTTGTCCGCAACTTTGGCACGGTTTTTACCTGCCATTCTGTTGATAAACGAGGATTTGCCCGTGTTGGGAATGCCGACAACCATAACACGAAGAGATTTTCCTGCCATGCCTTTTTCGGTATTCGCTTTGATTTTTTCTTTGAGAACTTCCCTTACTGCCGGCTGGAATTTATCAAGACCCTTTCCGCTTCTGCAGTCAACAGGCAGAGCTGTTATACCTTTTGCGGCAAGCTCCTTTATCTTTCTTGCGGTTGCATTGTCATCCGCAAGGTCACATTTATTGAGAAGAACAATTCTCGGTTTTGTGCCGACAATTTCGTCAATCTCGGGATTTCTGCTGCTTTCGGGAATTCTTGCATCAACTATTTCGCAGACTGCATCAACAAGATGCAGGCTTTCTTTCATAAGTCTTCGGGTTTTGGCCATGTGGCCGGGAAACCACTGTACTGTCATATTATCATTCATAATTTCAACCTATTTTAAACTGTCCGAAAGGCGCAATTCTGAAAAGTGCCTCTCCGAGTATATATTCTTCTCTGATAAGACCGACTCTGTTATCACGGCTGTCGGTTGAAGCATTTCTGTTATCACCCATAACAAAAACATATCCTTCGGGAACGGTTACGGGCTTATAAAAATCTTCTCTGTCACGGGTGGGTTCGTTGATATAAGGCTCGTCAAGAGCAACGCCGTCAACATAAACAATGCTGTTGTCAAAATCAATATCAACCGTCTGCCCTTCTGTTGCGATTATTCTCTTGACCAGAACATCGGGAATGCTTGCGGACTTTGAAGGCTGGCAGGTTACAACTATATCGCCGTTTTCGGGTTCATCATAATAAGCGGTGAGAATTATTCTGTCGGCATTATGAAGAGTGGGATACATTGAACTGCCGACAACACCGACCGTTCTGAACAGAAAAATAAACACAAGAGCAACGGCAACAACAGCCGTTGTGATTATCGAAACAAAATCAAAGCAGAACGATGATGAACCGCTTTTGATTTCTGTTTTATTCATATTTTCAGACATTGAAAGCACCTCTTTCATTCATATATCTTCCATTCCGAAAACGGATAAAGCCTTATCAGGGTTTTGCCGAGAATATAATTTTCATCAATAAGACCGATTTTGCTTGAACGGCTGTCAAGCGAAACATTGCGGTTATCACCCATAACAAAAATCTTACCCTCATCAACCGTCAACGGAAACTCAACGTCATAACTTGTTACTGTCGGTTCATTTATATACGGCTCATATATTTCCGTTCCGTTCACATAAACTATGCCATTGTCAAAATCAATATCAACAGTATCACCGCCAACGGCAATAACACGCTTGATAATCGGAACATTTCTTTCCCACGGCTGGGTAACAACAACGATGTCGCCTTTTTTGACGCTTGCTGTTATTCCGGAAACAGCAACCCAATCACCGTCTCTGAGGGTCGGGAGCATTGAACCGCCGTCAACGCCCAGAATTCTGAACACAAATGCAAAAACCGCAAAAACAACGATTATAGCGCCCTTAAGGGAATCAACCATGTCATAAGCAAGGCCAAGCAATGCAGGCGTTCTGATTTCTTCAACTTCCTGCGGCGGATTGAATTCAATCCAGAATTCTTCAACTTTGCGCACGGTATTCCCCCTTTCATAACAGTGATTGCATTTTGATGTAATTAATTTAAGGAAATAACAATAAAGGTGTAACAACTAAAAATTGTTACACCCTCATGCTCATTATCTGATCTGTTCCTTAACCTTAGCAGCCTTACCAACTCTGTCTCTGAGGTAATAGAGCTTGCTTCTGCGAACACGACCGTGTCTTACAACCTCTACCTTAGCAACATTGGGGGAGTGAAGGGGGAATACCCTTTCAACACCTACGCCATATGAAAGGCGGCGAACTGTGAATGTTTCTGAAATGCCTGAACCCTTGCGAGCGATAACTGTACCTTCGAAGAGCTGGATTCTTTCTTTTTCACCTTCGCGAATCTTTACGTGAACCTTAACGGTGTCACCGATTTCGATTACGGGAACTTCGGACTTGAGTGAGTCCTGTGCGATAAGTTTGAGTGCATCCATTGTTATTTTCCTCCGATTTTTTCAGGTGTTCATAACTGTTACACAGAAAGAGGAACATCCGCTTTAATGTTATTGGCATTAAACCCCGTCTTTGAGAGCCGAAGCCGCAACTGACGGCACAAATGCGAGTAATATAATATCATATGTTTTAAGAGAATGCAAGTGTTTTTTTGTTAATTCCGAAAGTTTTTTCGAATTTGAACATTTTGACGGGTTTTTATAATTTTATATGTTCCCTATTATTCAAAAATGCTCAAATCTTCTCTTAAAAGCTTGGTTCTGACTATC
>JAZRJH010000197.1:0-6531 GCA_045645685.1 Acutalibacteraceae bacterium | reverse complement strand
GCTGAATGATGAGTTAACCATGCTCTTTGTGTGAGCGTCGGTATTGCTGAAACCGATAACGTTCTTGCCATAGGGAAGAGTGTACATAAGAAGGTTATCCCAGAGAACTCTGTCATAGCCTGTTGTGCCGTTCTTTTCGTTGAAAACTTCGGTACCGAGGCATGAATCATATTTAAGAATAATATCACCGAACTGCTTTATCATCTCGGGATCGTCTACAACCTCGGGATTTGCGTTGGAATTAAGCCAGTCACCGGGATGGTTGATGTGTGAAAGACCGCCGTTTGCATCAACAAAAGCAACTGCATCTTCATAGCCTGCCATGCCTTCAAAGCTCTGGTAGCCCATACCTGTAGCTCCGTCAAGGAAGTAACCGTTTATATGATTCTTTGAGAGAGCGATGAAGTTGAGTTCGTTTGCGCCGAGAACGGGAACCATCTTCTTGTTTCTTACTGTGCCGTCATAAAGAGGATATGAACCGTCCTGAATAGCTGTGTATTCTTCTGTTGTGAGATGCTCAAACTTGCAGCCGATGATGGGCTGATAGAGATAGAGAGCGGGGAATGAAGGAGCTTTGTCCCAGTCAACGCCTGTTACGCCGTGGTCAGCGTTTGCAACGAAATCGTAATCCTGATTGTAGTATTCTTTAATCATTACTGAAAGAGATTCGCTTGCATCGCTGTAAGTTGTGTGTGTGTGGAGAGTGCCTTTGTATTCACCCCATGCATTATCGCCGTCCCAGATAACATCTTCATAGGGAGAAACGATAACATAATCTCCGCCTTCGGCGCTTGCACCGATAATTCCGACGGAAAGAACGAGCATGATGCTCAGAACTGTGCAAAGGATTTTCTTAAGCATTTTTATTGCCTCCTAATAAAATATACCTTATTAAAACATTTTTTTGAGCAAATGTCAACAAAAAACAGAGCTGCTTCGTGAGAAACAGCTCTGCAATGGAGTTTCATTTATTTGCTTGCTGTGCCTGTAAGACCGCCGAGACCTTCAAGAAGACCTGAAGCGCCTTCCATAACGCCTGAGAAGTCAAAACCGCTGAGCCAGCCGTTGATTGCTGCGGGAATTGTGTTGAAGAGAGCATTGAAAATGCCGAGGAAGAAGTTCTTTACGTCTGTGAAGAAGTTGTGAACTTCGCCAACATTAACTTTGTATGTCTTCTTTTCGATTTCGCCTGCATCGCTCCAGACAGCCTTGCCGTTGTCATTTTCGCCGTGGCACTTCTGCTTCTGGTAGTAAACAGTAACTTCAACCTTCTTGTTTGCATTTGCATCGCCGGGAATGAATGAAGCTGTGTAAGTTTTGCCGTCCTTTGAGGGGTTGTTGAAATAGAATACGCCTGAAAGACCGCTTACTGTGTAGTATGCGGGAACATATCTTGTGTCGCCGTACTGTGCTTCGTATTTTGCGGGAGCTGTGTCAGCAATAACTGTAAAGTTGATTGCTTCGTTTGCATAGTTATCGCCGTCAGCAGCCTTGAATGTGCACTTCTTGAGGTCTGCAGGATAGCTTTCTCTTGCATTTGTGATAAATTCCTTGGGTTCTGAAGCAGGGTTAGCTTCCTGAACTGTCTTGTCATGGGTGTATCTTGCGATAATGATATATGTTGTGTCAGCCTTGAGACCTGCGAAAACGCCTGTTGCCTGCCATGTTTTACCGCTGTCGATTGAGTATTCAACATCTTCAGCGATATCATAGTATAATTCGCCGTTTTCGTCGATATAATCCTCGTATGCTTCAACTGAGAGAGTCTTTTCTGTTTTGTCAACAAGGAAAATTTCGTCGGGAGTTTCTGTGCCGGCTTTTTTAAGAGTAACTACTGTGAGAGAAACAGCAGCACTTGCATAGTGAGTTGCAGTTTCCTTATATCTCATTTCTACTTTGTATGCTGTTCCTGCTTTAAGACCGGTGAAAACAGCTGTTGCCTGCCATGCTGACCATTCGCCGTTCTTTTCAATTCTGTATTCACAGCCGGAAACAGAGTTGAGTTCGATTGATTCTGAATCAACCTTCTTGGGTGAGGGAACTGCAGGAGCGTTCTGTGACTTGAGAACCTTAACTTCGAACTTGTTTGAAGCAGCATAGTCAAGACCGTTAACAGTAACTATACCGATGATGTTGTAGATTTTGCCTGTTGTGGGGTTTGTGAAGATTGTGTCGCCTGTTGCGGGGTCTTTAAGACCTCTGAGAGTTTTTGTGTTGTCATCAGCCTGAACAGCTGTGAAAATGATGTCCTGATCTTCACCGTTGACTTTAGCCTTTGCAGCCTTAACAACGATTTCAAGGTTTTCAACATCAACCTTGCAGTTGTCTTTGTTAAGGGTGTGTTTGATAATTTCTAATGCAGGAGCGGTTGTGGTTGTGTCGCCTTCTGTTGTTTCGCCGTCGGCAAATGCTGTTACAACCATGCCTGAGCAAAGCATGAGCACTGCCATGAGTAATGAAATAATTCTTTTTGTGAGCTTCATGGTGTTAGCCTCCGTTTTATTTTTATCCCGAATATGGGATTAGTTAATCGGATTATAACACATTATTCCGCAAAATGGAATAGTATTTTTTTAATAAATTATTAAAAATTAAAGAATAAACCGTAATTATTTTGGAAAAGGATGCTTTTATTGACATTTTTTGCGGATTGTTTTATATTAAAAACATAATTATCGGAGGTGTTCCCATGAGCAGAGCTGACAAGGCAAAAGAGCTTTTTGAGTGCGGATGCAACTGCTGTCAGGCGGTTTTCTGCGCTTTTCTTGATGAAACAAATCTTTCGCAGGAAGATGCAATGAGAATTTCAGCAGGTTTCGGCGGCGGAATCGGAAGAATGAGAGAAGTCTGCGGTGCGGTGAGCGGCATGACGATGGTTCTTTCGAACAAATTCGCTTCAACCGACCCCAATGACCACACAAAAAAGAAGGAGCTTTATGCTCTTATCCAGAAAGCGGCAGGGGATTTCAGAAACGAAAACGGCTCGATAGTCTGCCGTGAGCTTCTCGGTCTTGAAGAGAAAAATTCATCACCAGTGCCCGAAGAAAGAACAAAGGAATACTATAAAAAGCGACCTTGCTCCGAGCTTGTGCACTGTGCGGCGGAAATTGCAGAAAAGTATCTCAAGGAAGAATAAAATAATACTTGTAACATTGAGAAATATATGCTACTATATAGTGCGTAATTATAAAACTTAGGAGTGATTTTAATATGAAGCTGCCCGTAGCGGTTCAGCTCTATTCAGTCAGAGATGACATGGAAAAGGATTTTTACGGTACAATCCGTAAGATGAAGGAATTCGGATATGACGGCGTTGAATTCGCAGGTCTTTTCGGTCAGAACCCCGAAGAAATCAAGGCTTTCTGCGAAGAAATCGGAATCGTTCCCATTTCCGCTCATGTTCCTTATTACGATATGCTCGAAAATCCCGAGTCTGTTCATGCAGATTACAAAGCAATCGGCTGCAAGTATGGTGTTGTTCCTTATCTTACAGAGGAATGCAGACCCGGCAGCGACGGCTTTGCCGCAACAGTTGAAGGAATCCGCAAAATCGGTGAAGCTGCAAAGGCTCTCGGACTTCAGCTCCTTTATCATAACCACGATTTTGAATTTGTTAAAATCGACGGCGAATATGCTCTCGATGTTCTCTATTCAAGCGTGCCTGAAGACCTTCTCAAAACAGAAATCGACACTTGCTGGGTAAACGTTGCAGGCGTTAATCCCGCAGAATACATCGAAAAATACAGCGGCAGAGCTCCCGTTGTTCATCTTAAAGATTTCAAGAAAACCGGCGATAATCTCGGCAAGGTCTATGACCTTATCGGCATTGACGATGAAGCAGAGGCAGAAGAGGAAGAAGACGCATTCTCATTTATGCCCGTTGGTCACGGCATTCAGGATATGCCCGCAATCCTTGCAGCTTGCGAAGATGCAGGCGCACAGTGGGTTGTTGTTGAGCAGGACAGCCCCGCAAAAAACAACACACCCGTTAACTCTGTTACTCTCAGCAGAGAATATCTCAAAACTTTGGGTTGGTAAAAGCCCTTATATAAAATTTAACGAAAACGAGGTAAAATATTATGGCAGAAAATATTCTCGATAAGTTCAAAGATGCTCCTTCTGACGAAAAAGTCAGAGATATGAGCAAAAAAATCAAAGTTGGTATCATCGGTACAGGTTGGATTGCAGAAGCTCACGTTAAGGCATATCAGAAATGCCCCGACGTTGAAATTGTTGCAGCTGCAGACCTTGTTCCCGGTAAGGCAGAAGCTTTCTGCGAAAGATACGGCGTTGAAAACGTTAAGTTCTACCCCAGCCACAAAGAGCTTATTGACGCAGGCGAATGAGACGCAGTAAGCGTTTGTACATATAACGCAACTCACGCTGAATGTACTATTTATGCTCTTGAGCATAACGTAAGCGTTCTTCTTGAAAAGCCCATGTGCGTTACTCTTGAAGAAGCAGTTGCAATCTGCAAGGCAGAAAAGGCAAGCAACGCAGTGCTTTCAATCGGCTTCCAGCCTCGTTTTGATGAAAATATGAAGATGCTCAAGAAGGTTGTTCAGAGCGGCGAACTTGGTCAGATTTATTACATTCAGACAGGCGGCGGCAGAAGAAGAGGTATTCCCACTCCCTTCGGCACATCATTCATCGAAAAAGAAACAGCAGGTATCGGTGCTCTCGGCGATATCGGTTGCTATTCACTTGATATGGTTCTTAACTCAATCGGCTATCCCAAGCCGCTCACAGTTTCGGGCTACAAATCAGATTTCTTCGGCAAGAGCCCCTCTTATGAGCACCACGACGTATTCGGTGTTGATGATTTTGCAGCAGCTTTCATTCGTCTTGAAGGCGGCATTATCCTTGACTTCAGAATCGCTTGGGCTATGAACCTTGACACACCGGGCGACACAATCATCATGGGTACAAAGGGTTCAGTAAGAATTCCCTCAACAGAATGCTGGAACGGCAGCATCGGCGGTCCTCTTGTAATTTATCACGAAATTGCAGGCGAGCAGATTGAAACATATATCCCCATGAAAGAAAATCATGCAGACTGCTTCGACATTAAGATTCGTTCATTTGTTGACGCTGTTAAGGAAGACGGTGAAGCACCCGTTCCCTGCGGTCAGATTCTTTACAATCAGGCAATCATCGACGGTATTTCACGTTCAGCAGAGCTCGGCAGAGAAATCGAAATCGAAATCCCCGAAATATAAGTTACATAAATTAACAGTTACCGTAGCCGGCAGAGAAATCTGTCGGCTATTGATTTTTATGCAGTTTCGTGATATAATTTTATTGTATTTATGTAATTAAAAGGGGGTCACAGTATGTGTGACTGTAACTTTATATGTAAAATCGTGGCGGCTTTGGTTCTTGCTGCGGCATTTATTGTTAACTCGATAAGCGGTTTATTTGGCGGCGGCGACCTCATTCCAACTCATCATTGTTACCTCGGTTGCACTTGTTATGAAACAACAACCGAAGAAGAAACAACCGTTCCTTCAACCGATTATGAAGAGTCCACAACAGTTCCGTCAACAACAGAATCAACTACGGAATCCACCACCGAATCAACATCGGGTTCATCAACAAAACCTTCAACCGAACCCTCTACGGAATCAACTGCAGAATCCAAAACAGAGCCCGTTACGGGCATAAGACCACCCTCAACAAAGCCTCTTGTAACTGACGCAGGCCCTCATATCACCGCCGCAATTCAGGCTTCGCTTTCAGTTTTCGGCGGTAGCGGTGACGATATTTACAGAGGAATTGCACCCACGTCAGACGGCGGCTACGTTGTATGCGGCACAACGGATTCAACCGACGGTGACTTTGCAAATGCATACACCAACACAAAGTGGAAAAAGCCCTACGGCTTTGTTGCGCGTTATTCAAAAACGGGTTCGCTTCGTTGGATAAAGGCTTTTGCAAGCACTTCTGACAGCGTTATGCTTGAAGACATTGCTGTGCTCAGCGACGGCACAATGGCGGTTGTCGGCTATTCAAAAGCAAGCGAATACGCCGCAAACGAAAAATCAGAAGGAACTTATGATGCCATCATTCTCCGCCTCACCTCAACGGGATATATCAAAACCTCAAAGAGCTTCGGCGGTAAAAACTCCGATATGTTCACTTGCGTTACAGCAACGGAAAACGGATATGCCGTTGGCGGCACAACATATTCAACAACGGGTGATTTTGAAGGTCTGCCCGGCACAAGCGCAATCATTATGAATTTTGATGCTGATAATAAAATTGTTTGGAAGAAATTCCTTCACGGCAATGCGGCATCAACCATCGGCGGCATAGCTCATGATGAAGACGGCAACGTTTTTGCAACCTGCCTTACCTCATCAACAACGGGTGATTTTTCGGTGTTTGAAAATCTTATCGGCGGTTATACCGACACCGTTGTGCTCAAATACGATAAAAACGGCGATTTTAAATGGGGCTATGAAATTTCATCAAGCGGCAGAGATGAGTTTGCCGCAGTTACCCCCGACGGCAAAGGCGGATGCGTTGTTG
>JAZRJH010000196.1:0-4707 GCA_045645685.1 Acutalibacteraceae bacterium | reverse complement strand
GATGGGAAAGACTGACCTTTTCTTCAAGAGAAGATAATGTAACCATCACTAAAATAACAAAATCAAGCCTTGGTGCAAAAATCAACATTACACTTTCAATTGATGATTGCTATTCAATGAGAGGCTTCGGTCGCGGCGACGAAGTGAACATGCAGTACAAAAAACTTGTTGATGAAAACTGCAACTATATTGCACAGATAGCTCATTACCCCTCTTATGAAAACAGCGAACTCAAAGACGGCGGTTACTGTGGCCTGACAAAAGTTATTGTTGTTGACGGCAAAAAAGAGAGAGTTGTGCTTGACGAAACAAATGACACCGAAAACGTTGCCAAAGATGAGAACGTTGCCATAAAGATTTCAGATGCATCCGTGGTTTATCTTATAACAAAATCAGACCGCACTCATAATATGGGCAGATTTGAGGACTTCAAGGATGCAGAAAACTATGCACTTTTAGATGAACTTTACAGCTGCACAACCGCCGTTGCCGAAAAATACACTGTTGACGGTAAGTTCAGCTATGACAAGGCTCTTGCACCTCATGCGGAAAAGCAGTCGGCTTTATTCAATGCGGTTAAATTTGACTTGGGAGAGAGCGACTACGAAAACCTTTCCAACGAACACCTTATTGCACTTCAGCAACAGAGCAAAAAACTTGAAACCGCTATGATTGAGCGCGCATACAATCAGGGCAGATACGCTCAGATTTGCTGTGCAGGTTCAACTTTCTCAAGACTTTGCGGCATGTGGACAGGTGAATGGAACTCCGGTTGGCGAGGCATATACACAATGGATGCAAATGTAAATTTGCAGTCAGCAGGTATGAATACGGGCAACATTTACGATGCGGGCATCGGATATATCAAATTTGTGCTCAAGCAGATTCCCGACTGGGAGGATAATGCCGCCAAAACTTACGGTATGACAGATGCAATTCAGGTACCCGTCAATACCGACGGCGACCGTGCCATGATGGTCGAATATGACAAATGGTATCCTTTCCAGTATTGGAACGCAGGTGCGAGCTGGATGCTTATGCCCATATATGAATTCTGGCTGTGCTACGGCAACACAACAATAGAATTCAATGGTGAAGAACTTGACCTTGAAAAAGATATTCTTTTACCCTTGCTTACAAAACAAGCGAACTTCTGGGAACAGCTCTGCACACCCGAATACTATACTGACATAAACGGCAAGGCTTGTTATACCGAAGGCAAAACCGAACTTAAAGAAGGCGAAAAATATATTATTATCCCCTCTTATTCACCCGAAAACGCACCGTTGGGTTATACCTCAACGATTACCGCCAACGCAACAATGGATATATCCGCCGCAAGAGACGGTCTGCGAATGACAATCGATATGGAAAATGTTGTCAAGTCAGAAGGCTACAAAGAAAGAATTGCCAAGTGGGAGGCCTTGAGTGAGCTCCTTCCCGATTATGAATACGATGAATCGGGAGCACTCTGCGAATGGGCAATGGATGAGTACGAAGAAAACAACAAGCACCGCCATATCAGCCATCTTTATGTTGCATGGCCCGCATTTGAAACTCAGGGTAATCAGGCGCTCACAGATGCTTGCAATCAGGCTATTGCAAACCGAAACAGAGAAAACGAAGGCGAAGATGATATCGCATCTCACGGCTGGGTACACAAAGCGCTTGTTGCCGCAAGACTCAAGAATGCGGCTTCGGTATACAACTCACTTTATACCCTTATGAGCGATAATATTTATTATACCTCAATGATGACTGACCACAACACGCATGACGGTTGGGGCGTATTCTGCACCGACACAAGTTTCGGCACCATCGGAATCATAAACGAAATGCTTCTGTATTCAAACGACGGTGTAATCGAAGCGTTGCCCGCTCTGCCTGACGAATGGAATGAAGGCAGCATCAAAGGCTTAAGGGCCAGAACAAACGCAGAAGTTGACCTTGAGTGGAACAGCGACACCGTTACGATTACAATTACAAGCGACAAGGCACAGACTATTAAAGTCAGCGTATACGGCGGAGAAGAACAGCACCTTGACTTTGCCGCAAATGAAACAAAAACAATTGTTTTAAACAGACATCGCTAAAATCAAACTATCACTGTCAACTTTTTGACAACAGTTTTTCACCACAGGTCTGATCGGACAAAAAGTTTTATTATACGATGGTTATAACAATCACAAAACAATTTCAGCAAGAGGTAATAATGGATAAAAAAGATGTTACCGCATTCTTTGATTCGCTTGCAGATTCGTGGGATGCCGATATGATTAAAGTTCAATGGAAAATTGATAAAATACTCGATATTGCGGAGATTACAGATAACAAAACCGTGCTTGACGTTGCTTGCGGTACGGGAGTGCTGATTCCTGACTATATACACAGAAAAGTGCGCAAATGTGTTGCAATTGATATTTCACGGAATATGATAGAAATTGCAAAAAGCAAATTTTCGGAATATGAAAACATTGATTTTTTATGTGCAGATGCCGAAAATTTTGATTTTAATGAGAAATTTGACAGTATTGTTATTTATAACGCATTTCCTCACTTTGCAAACCGTAATCTTCTTTTCGAGAACCTTTCGGAACATCTTGATAAAAACGGCAGAATAACCGTTGCACACGGAATGAGCAGAGAAGCGCTGACAAAACATCATTCAGGCAGGGCAGAAAAAGTTTCATCAATTCTTCCCGAAGCCGATGAGTTAGCTGAAATAATGAAGCTTTATTCAGATGTTGATACAGTGATTTCAACAAGCGAAATATATATTGTATCAGGCAAAAAACACCAATAAAAATCAAACCACTTCATTTTGCATCAAGCATTGATGAAGTGGTTGTTTTTATGTGTCAGTTATTTGTCTTTTTTATTAAAATGAAGTTCTTTCATCCCCTCAACCTCATCGCAGATTGCTTTGAGATTGCAGGTATCGCAGTCAAAAACAATGCTGTTCATAACATGATTGAGTGTTTCTGCGATTGCATAGTTCTTTTCAGCGATTTTTTCTGTTTCGGGATAATCCGCATCAGGCGCGGTTATAAATATCACCTTAACACCCTTAACTGCAGGATTTTCTTTATATTTTTCAATGAGCAATGAGCCGATTTCACAGAAATCAACTCCGTCTTTGATTGCTTTTTTTGAAACGCGCACCGCCTCTTTGTGTGAACAGGAAGTGCTTCGCATCATATACCCGTCGGGGAAAGTGTGATATTTCACATAATCAATCTTTTTTATCAGATTGTAAGCCTTTTGCTCATCACTCTTATTCTCAATCTGCACAAGAGTTATGCGGGCAAATCTGCGATTATCTTTGATTTCTCCGAGGTCATCACCGACAAGAATTATGCCGTCAGAAATCTCATCCGTTGTAACAAGATTGAATCCCACTCCCTCAAGCTCAAAAGCGGTATCACGCTTCATTATTATCTGATTCTGACCCAACTCACGCCTGGAAACACCTTTTGAAAACTCTTTTTTCGGAAGCGATGATATCAGCTTTTCGGTTTCAAGAATCAATGAATCAAAAAATTTCATCAGAGCTTTTTATCCCTTTTCATAGTGTCATAATGCTTACCGAGAAGGTCATAAATTTTGCGGATAAGCTTCATGTCGAGATTCAAAAAATAGATTGTGAACGTAACAACAAAAAGCGCAAGCAAAACGCCGAGAATTATAAGAATAACTTCCATATTATTTATCCAGACCTTTCTGACGCGCATATTCTGCAGCACCGAGAGCGCCCATAAGCTGAGGATCGGTTGAAAGCTCAACAACCTTGATTTTGAGCACCTTTTCGATTGCCTTTTTAAGACCGTCGTTCTTTGCACATCCGCCTGTAAGAGTTATGCTGTCGGTTGCACCTGCTTTTTTTGCCATAACAAAACATCTTTTTGCAACCGCAAGCTGAATGCCTGCCGCAATTTCATCCATCGGTTTGCCTTCGCCGACAAGTGAGATAACCTCACTTTCGGCAAAAACGGTGCATTGAGCGGTGATGGGAATTGTATTTTTTGCTTCAAGCGAAAGCTTTGAAAACTCAGGAAGAGTCATTTCAAACGCATTTGCCATTGCTTCATAGAATCTGCCCGTACCTGCGGCGCACTTATCGTTCATAGCAAAGTTTTTAACGGTTCCGTCGGTATCGATTGAAATACCTTTAACGTCCTGACCGCCGATATCAATAATTGCTTTAACCTCGGGATTAGTGACGTGAACGCCCATTGCGTGACAGCTGATTTCAGATATATTTTCATCGGCAAAGGGAACCTTGTTTCTGCCGTAGCCCGTACCGATAAGATATGTAAGTTCTTCTGCCGAACCCAGTCCGTCAACCTGTGCAACCGCATCATTAAGAGCGATTTCCGCACTTGCAACGGGGTTTATTTTGCTTCTGTTTGTGACCTTGGCAACAATTTTGCCGTTTTCATCAAGAATAATGCATTTTGTGTATGTTGAGCCGACGTCACATCCGCCGAAATATTTCATAATAGTATTCTCCTTTACCAAGCTAAGTCGTCTTCAAAATCAACAAGTGAGGGGTCGAGCGGGTGCTCCTGAAGAACGGTCTGCATATATTTGTTGACCTGCTCACGCATATCGCGCCTTGAGATTGTTCTGGGGTCCATAAGGTCCTGCTTGACCCAGATGAAGTTGATATTGCGTTCTCTTGCTTGATCGTCAAAGATACCTGCAAGT
>JAZRJH010000195.1:0-2424 GCA_045645685.1 Acutalibacteraceae bacterium | reverse complement strand
TTTTACAGTAGTAGCAGTGCTGTGGTAATGTGGGAAATTTATTTTCCATATTTCCATAGTATAAAATTATCATTTTGAATTTAGTTGATACGGAATTATTTATGTGCTAATATAAAACCGAATAAAGTTTCGGAGGCAGAGGTATGAGAAAAAAGATTTTTGAAATGGTCGAACCTGGCGAAGGACTTAACAAGGTCAGCAGTTTTTATGATTATTTTATGATGATGGTCATAATCGTAAGCCTTATTCCGCTTGCTTTCAAAAATGAAAATACAGCATTTTTTGTTCTTGATAAAATCTGTGTTGCAATTTTTATTGTTGATTATATTCTTCGTTGGATAACTTCGGATTATAAATACAACAAAAAATCTGTTAGCTCATTTATACGATATCCGTTTTCTTTGATGGCGATAATAGATTTGATTTCCATTCTTCCGTCATTGACTGTAATAAACAGCGGATTTAAAGTTCTTCGTGTTTTGAGAATGATTAAAGCATTCAGAGTGTTCAAAGTTTTTAAAGCGTTAAGATATTCTAGAAGTGTTGAAATTATAGTCAACGTTTTGAAACGCTCAAAAGAATCACTGGTTGCTGTTGGAACCCTCGCTGTCGCATACATACTTATTGCGGCTCTTGTTATTTTCAATGTCGAACCCGAATCGTTCAATTCTTTCTTTGATGCGATATATTGGGCAACGGTTTCTCTTACAACCGTTGGTTACGGAGATATTTATCCGATAACAACAATCGGAAGAATCGTAACAATGGTTTCATCAATTTTTGGTATTGCAATCGTAGCATTGCCTGCCGGTATCATAACCGCAGGTTATATGAACGAAATAAATTCAGAAAAAGAGGAGGCTGATAAATGAAAGCAGTAATTTACGCAAGATATTCTTCGGATAATCAGCGTGAAGAATCTATTGAAGGTCAGATTCGTGAATGCACCGAGTTTGCCGAGAAAAACGGAATGACTGTTCTGCGAAGTTACATCGACAGAGCATTCTCCGCAAAGACCGATAACCGTCCCGAGTTTCAGAATATGATTAAGGACAGCGGTAAAAAACTTTTCGATGTTGTTCTTGTGTGGAAGCTCGACAGATTTGCCCGTAAGCGTTACGACTCCGCAAAATATAAATCGGCGCTCAAGAAAAACGGAGTAAAGGTTGTGTCTGCAACAGAAGTAATTTCCGATGGGGCAGAGGGCATTATTCTTGAATCGGTTCTCGAGGGTTATGCAGAATATTATTCTGCGGATTTGTCCGAGAAGGTTGTCAGAGGTATGACCGAAAATCTTCTCAAAAACAAATTCAACGGCGGAACGATTCCGTTCGGATATGTAGTTGAAGATCAGCATCTGAAAATCAATCCGCTTACGGCACCATTCGTTCGCAGAGCATTCGAAATGTATAACGAAGGTGCGACGATGAAAGAAATCCGTGACTGGATGAACGAGCATCAGTTGAAAAATCCGAGAGGCAACCCGATGACCTACAACACCGTTGAGCATATGCTCAAAAACAGACGGTATATCGGCGAAGAAAAATTCAGGGATATGGTTATTCCAGATGCACTCCCGGCGATAGTTCCGATGAAACTTTTTCTGCAGGTTCAGAATAAAATTGCGGTAAATAAAAAAGCTCCCGCCCGAAGAAAAGCGGAAGACGATTATCTGCTGACAACAAAACTTTTCTGCGGATATTGCGGAAAGTTTATGATTGGTGAAAGCGGAAAAGGCAGAAACGGAACTGTTCACAGATATTACAAATGTGCAACAATCAAAAACCTGAAAGGGGATTGCAAGAAGAAATCCGTCAAGAAAGATTGGATTGAAGATCTGATAATCAAAAGAACGATTGCAATGCTCAATAACGATGAGGTTATTGATGATATCGTAAAGAAACTTCTTGCGTTGCAGGAAAAAGACAGTTCGGAACTTCCGTATTATGAACGTGAGCTTACGGATACCGAAAATTCAATTGATAATTTGCTGAATGCAATACAGCAGGGGATACTTACAAAATCGACAAAAGAACGGTTGGAAGAACTTGAAAACCGAAAAGAAAAGCTTGAAATCTTGATAGCAGAAGAAAAGATGATGAAGCCGAAATTGAGCGAGGAATTCATAAGATTTTATCTCGGAAAATTCAGAAAGCTCGATATGGCAAAACCGGCTCACAGAAAAGTGTTGATAGAAACTTTCGTGAACTCGGTCTATATTTTTGATGATAAAATAGTAATAACATATAACGCAGATTAGAAAACAGAAACCGTCACTCTGGAGGAGATAAACGGTTCGATTATAGAATGCTCAGGGGCGCCATGAAAATACAGATACCCAATCGGGTGTCTGTATTTTTTTATTGTTACTTAACGGACTCGAAGGGGAGCGGTAGTGAATGACAGTCCGGTGGACTGTCAGAG
>JAZRJH010000194.1:0-16138 GCA_045645685.1 Acutalibacteraceae bacterium | reverse complement strand
AATATAAAGGAGAAATAAAAATGGACAGATATCTTATTATCAATGCAGACGACTTTGGTATGTGCAGAGGCGCAAACCTTGCAGTTATGGATCTTTTCAGAAATCCCGACACAGCACTCACATCATCAACAATCATGACTCCCTGTGCATGGGCACCTGAAGCAATCAGATTTGCCGCAGAAAATCCGCAGTATGCAATCGGCGTTCATCTCACTCTCACAAGCGAATGGGGCAACTACCGCTGGGCACCCGTCAACACAAAGAACACAGATTCTCTCCGTGACGAAGAAGGCTTCATGTGGCACGAAAGCGATCAGGTTGAAAAGAATGTTGATATCGACGAAGTTGAAGGCGAAATCAGAGCACAGATTGAGCGCGCAAAGAGACTTGGCCTTGTGAATCCCTCTCACCTTGATAACCATATGGGTTCACTTTACGGCATTGAAACAGGCAGATTCGAGCTTCTTCAGCTCACTCTTTCGCTTGCAGGCGAATACGGTCTTCCCTTCCGTATGCCCGGAAATGTTACAGATGAAATGCTTTCAAACTCAATGCTCGACATCAACGTTGACAAGAGCCTTATCAGCATGGTATTCGGAAAAATCGTTGACTTTGCAAAGGCAAACAAGGTTGCCATCCCCGACTATCTCATTCCCAACGAATGGGGCGGACCGCAGGATGAAAGCTACGAAAACTTCAGAGAATATCTCTACAATCTCTATGCAAACATCCCCGAAGGCATCACAGAAACTTATCTCCATCCTTCAATTGAAACCGATGACCTTAAGGGCACAACAGGCGCATGGGAACGCAGAGTATGGGAATATAAAATCATGAGCGACCCCAAAACAAAGCAGCATATCGAAGCTCACGGAATCAAACTTATCAACTACCGTGACCTTGCAGAAATGAGAAAATAATAAAAATTACGCCGTCAGAATGAAAGGTCACCCTTCTGACGGCGTTTTTTCACGGTTGTTGACTGTTATTGCCTGAAATGATATAATAATACATATGTAAAGTTAAGTTTACATACGGATTTTTCAGAAATTTCCTGAATGTATACCCGAGTTGGTTGAATTTTTTCTGATAAACCGCTAAAATTCAACTGACACATGAAGGAGGAATACAAAAGATGTCCATTTCAGAAAAGATAACCAATCTGAGAAAAGAAAAAAATCTTTCTCAGGAAGCCTTTGCGGAAGCTCTCGGAGTTTCACGCCAATCAGTTTCAAAGTGGGAATCGGGTGCTGCACTTCCCGATACAGATAAAATTATTGCAATGAGCGAACTTTTCGGAGTTTCAACAGACTATCTTCTCAAGGATGATGCAGTCAGCACAGAACCCGTTGCATATATCCAACCCGAAAATCCGCCCGTTCAGGCACAGAAAACGGAAAGGAATGATGAAATGTTCAATAAAAAGAAGAAAAAAGGCAAGGGCTTGAAGATAATCGCACTTGTTCTTGCTCTTTGCATAGTTGCAACAGCAATCGGTATTCCGTCATATTTCGGTTCATTCCGTGAAGCGTGGTGGGAACTCAACGGCGGTAAAGTTCAGTATCCTTATGTTCTCGTTCACGGTCTCGGCGGCTGGGGCGAGGGTGACGGAGTGAATGACACCGTACAGTATTGGGGCGCAACATCAATGAACCTTGTTGAATATCTCAATGAGCAGGGTTATGAAGTTCACGCACCGAGCGTAGGCCCCGTTTCAAGCACATGGGACAGAACCTGTGAACTTTATGCACAGCTTACGGGCACAACCGTTGACTACGGCGAAGCTCATTCAAAAACACATAATCACGAACGCTTCGGCAGAACATACACAGAACCGCTTGTTGCGCAATGGGGCGAAAGAATAAACGGCGGTCAGAGAGTTAAAATCAATCTTGTCGGTCACTCATTCGGCGGTGCAACGGTCAGACTTCTTTCTTCTCTTCTTGCATACGGAAGCGAAGAAGAAAAGAGCGCAACAGAAGGCGAAATCTCTCCCCTTTTTGAAGGCGGAAAAGGTGACTGGCTTCATAGCGTAACATCACTCTGCGCACCCCATAACGGCTCATCATTAACAGAAGTTCTCGATTCCGTAGGCGGACTTGTCGGCATAAAAAACACAACCGATATGCTTATGACTCTCTGCTTCGGTGTTGCAGGTCTGACCGCAACTGCAGACGGAATTTATGATTTCAAGCTCGAGCATTTCGGAATCACCGACACAAATTTCAGCTCGGCGATTGATGCACTCACAGCTTCGGGCAATGACCATGCGGCATATGACCTCACTCCCGACGGTGCTGCCGAGCTTAACAAAACAATCAAGGTTAATCCCGACGCTTATTATTTCTCATATTCATACAGCACAACCAAAGACGGCTCGCTTCTGAGAGGTCAGGTTCCCGTTTCGGGCACATTGCCGATTCTCTATCCGTTTGCGCTTGCAATGGGTTCATTCAAAGGTACAACCGACAGCGGTATTCCGATTGACGAAACATGGCAGGAAAACGACGGTCTTGTAAGCGTTGTTTCGGCAAGATATCCTTTCGGTGATGAATTCGTTGAAATTCCGCTTGAATCATCACAGGATAACGAAGAGTTTGAAATTCAGAAGGGTATCTGGAATGTTGCTCCCACAAAAGAGGGCGACCACGGAAAGGTTATCGGTCTGAATTCGGGCGAGGAAGTTCCTAAAACATTCTTCACTGAACTTTTCACAACGGTTGACGGTTTAAAAAGATAAATCTGCAAACATTTTATATTTAAACTAAAAAAGAGAAGCCGTTTTGGCTTCTCTTTTTTCATTTATAAAACTTATTTCTTCTTCATCTTCGGCACAACAAGGCATCCGACGATTACCGCAATTGCGGCAACTGCGGCAATGATTACCCATGTCATGGATTCGCTTCCCGTTTCGGGAGTGGCAACAATATCGGGTTCAGCCGCAAAGGCATAAAAAGCAACGGTCACAACGCTGAGCACCATGAGTGCGCATAAAACAATAGCGGTTATTCTTACAAACAGATTTCGTTTGTTCATTTTTAAAACTCCTTGTTATTAAATCTTGAGCAGCTTCTTCATGGCTTCTCCTATACTGTCAGCCGTTTTTGCCGCTTCGTCCTTGGATTTTCCGCATCCTGCGATATAAACCTTTATCTTCGGCTCTGTTCCCGACGGACGGACGATTGCCGTGCTGCCGTCAGAAAGAACATAAGAAAGAATATTTGATTCGGGAAGTGAAATCGGCTCTTTTCCGCCCGTGCGGATATCCGTGATTGCACCTTCCATGAAGTCGCTGACCTTGAAAACTTCAAGACCTGCAAGCTCTTTCGGGGGATTGTTTCTTGTTTCGGTCATGATTTCGCTCATTTTAACCATTCCGCTTGCACCTTCAAACATGAAGTTATAAAGTCTGTCGATGCAGCAGCCGTGCTCAGCATAAATATCATCAAGCACATCAACAAGAGTTTTGCCCTTGCTCTTATAATAAGCTGTCATTTCGCAAACCATGAGTGAAGCTGCAACGCCGTCCTTATCCCTTGCATGAGTTCCGATAAGATAGCCGTAGCTTTCTTCAAATCCCATGATAAAATCATCTTCATTTTCAAGTTTTGAAACAAATTCGCCCACATATTTGAAGCCTGTGAGAACATCCGTCACATTACAGCCGTATTTCGCCGCAACCTTGTTCACAAGCGGTGTTGACACAAAAGATTTTGTCATTGCAGGATTTTTCGGAAGGATTCCTTTTTCTTTTCTTGCCGAAAACATATATTCCGTAAGAAGAACGCCCACGTCGTTGCCCGAGAGAAGAACATATTCGCCGTCAACAAGAACGGCGATTCCGACTCTGTCGCAGTCGGGGTCGGTTGCAAGAAGCAAATCGGCTTTTTCTTCTTCGGTCATTGCGATTGCACATTCAAAAACCTGCTTGATTTCGGGGTTGGGATAGGGGCAGGTCGGAAATTTTCCGTCGGGATTTTCCTGCTCGGGAACAACCGTCACATTCCTGAACCCTGCTCTTGAAAGAACGGTTCTCACGGGGATATTTCCCGTGCCGTTAAGGGGTGTGTAAATGATTTTTATATCGCTTTCTTTGATAACTTCGGGATTTATCGGTCTTGTGAGAACTTTGGCATAAAATTCTTCAACAATATCATCTGAGATATACTCGATAAGACCCTTGCTGATTCCGCCTTCAAACGGAATTCTCTTTATATCCCTGAACATATCAACCTTCTGAATGAAAGCATATGTTTCGTTTGCCGCTTCTTCGGTCATCTGGTATCCTGCAGGGTCATAGCACTTATATCCGTTATATTTCGACGGATTGTGACTCGCAGTAATAACAACGCCACCCTGACACTTAAGGCGCATAACCGCATATGATACAAGGGGAGTCGGAATAAGATTGGGATAAATATAAACTTTAACACCGTTAGCCGCAAGAACTTCCGCACATTGCTTTGAAAACACATCGGAATTGATTCTTGAATCATAACCGACAGCAACGCTCGGATTTTTATATCTGCTGTTAAGATAATCCGCAAGACCCTGAGTTGCCTGACAGACCGTGTAGGTGTTCATACGGTTAGTTCCTGCCCCGAGAACTCCTCTCAACCCTGCCGTTCCGAATTCAAGATTTCTGTAAAAACGGTCAAGGATCTCATCTTCGTTGCCTTCGATTGCAAGAAGCTCATCGTGAAGCTCTTTGTTATCCTTCGTTCCGTCAAGCCATATGTCATAAAGCTTGTTCACATCATTCACAGGCGTATCTCCTTCTGAATATTATCTGATTTTTATTTTATCCGTTTTTTATTATATTGTCAACGATTTGAAAACATTCCGTCCGTTCAAATTAAAGTTGACTATATTTTTCTTATTTGTTATACTGTATGATACTATTATGGGAAAATAAGGTGATAAAATGAGTGCATTTTCATTGGCAATCAATAAAATTTTA
Organism: Acutalibacteraceae bacterium; assembly: GCA_045645685.1. Taxonomy (GTDB): domain Bacteria; phylum Bacillota; class Clostridia; order Oscillospirales; family Acutalibacteraceae; genus CAG-177. The sequence goes on along the minus strand of JAZRJH010000194.1, from coordinate 11,178 downwards.
ACTGTATTTTTTGCAGTTATTCTTATTCCGTTTTCAGTTCTTACCCACGGAATCGATCTCATTTCCGAAGGCAGCAGAACAGATTATGCAAAAACAAATGTTGTGGGAATAGGTGCATATTTCCGCTCGCAGGGCATGACATCCGACGGTGAAACCCTTTATTTTTCATCAAAAACAACCCTTATCAGAACAGAAAGCGATGCCAAAGAGCTCATCAATGCAAATTATTTTGCAATTCCCGATGAACTCAAGGACCTCGGAATAAAACACATCGGCGGACTCAGTTTTTATAACGGAAAAATCTATGCAGGTCTTGAAGACAGCAAGGTATGGGATTATCCCATCGTAGGCGTTTTTGATGCTCAGACACTTGAACTTATTGAATATTACATCATGGATGCAGAGAAAATCACAAGGGGCTTGCCGTGGGTTTGTGTTGACCCCGAAACGGGTTATCTCTGGTGCACAGACCACTCAAAAAACCCCACAGTGCTTCTCGCTTATGACACCGCAGACGGTATGAAATTCGTCAAAGAAACAAAACTTGAAAGCTCGCCGTATGCAATTCAGGGCGCAGAGATAAAAGACGGAATCATTTACGCCGCAACCAACGATGACACTCAGGCGATTTATAAGATAAATCCCGAAAACGGCTCGGTTGAAAAGCTTTTTGACCGAAATCTCACTTCGGGAAGCGAAGGCGAAGGCATGACATTTATGACCAAAAACGGTGAAACAGTTCTTATTGCAATGGACATGGGTCCGTTATTTATCAACGCTTTTGTGCGTGAATACAGTACGGAGGGAACAAAATGAAAAGCAAAATGCCGATAATCATAACTTCGGTTGTTGCAGCTTGTATCGTTTGCATTGCCGCCATTCTCGGAGTTAAAATGAGCAACGGAAACAACCCTGCAATAGACTCGGAATCCGACACATACTACGATTATCAGAACTCAACATCATACACCTATCCTGATTATAACGAATTCACTTATGCTGAATCAGGAACAACATATCCTGAGCAGTCTTTAACTTTTCCTGAAGAAATCACAACAAATCCCGTTACGGAAAATCCGACAACTCTTCCCACAGCAGAAGAAACAACTGTTGCACAACCAACAACAATTGCCGAAAAAATCACACAGATAACAACTGTTATCAGCGGTCAGTTCTCAAAAGTTTTTGATATGCCCAAGGCACCAAAATATATTCCGCCTGCGCTCAACATCAACTTTGACACCGCTTCAATTGCATCCTATAAATACGACCCTGACGGCAACTATTATTACACCGATGACAAGAATGCATGGCAGTCAAACTTCGGTTTCAACGAAGGATATGACAGCATGGCACCCGTCACAATGATGTTCTATGATACCGTGAGAACAAAGTTTGTTTACGGCGGCAAGGAATGGCTTGTTCAGACATGGAAGGGTCAGTACGGATATGCGTTTGTCGGCGGCGAAGTCGGCGTTTACACAAGAAAAACAGGTTCATCAGGTTCGCATTTCAACTGCGCAAAACAGGAAGACTGGCTCAAGATGGAAATGTGCTTCATGTGGGACGAATATCAGACGGGCGAATACAGACCCGTTTTCAACAGACCTTATGACAAATATTGGTGGTGCACAGGCTTTGTTGTGGGCTTTGACGGCGGCAAAAACAGACATCAGTTCCGCCTTGTGACCCACATCACATTCAAAGATACAGAAATGGCGGATGCATTCTGCGAAGCATTTGAAAAGAACGGTTTCAGAAGAGTTTCTTCACTCACAAGAAACGATGTTGACTGCTTCGTTCAGGTTGGTGCAGATGTCGGATTTGTATGGCAGAACATTGACCAGTAAAAAATCAAGGGGATTGTCTTGCGACAATCCCCCTTTTTTATTTGAAAGCAATGTAAAAATAAGTTGTACCGAGTTCATTCAGAAACGGACTGATGTTCTTTACACTTTCGCTGTCTGTGTTTCTCACCTTGAATCCGTTATTTGTTATTTCAATGCCGTAGCTTGAACCGCCCGCCGTTGCAACTGCCGCATAAGCCTTTCCCGATGAATCATTCACCTGAATAAACGGAAGCTGTCTGCCGCAGACGATAACAACACTTGGCTTGAAATCAAGGGAAACGCTTCTCGTTGCATCTCCCATTCCGAAATATGTGCCGCTCACAAACGGAGTGTTCAGATATTCCTGCTGTTCAACAGAAAGATGTATATTCTCATCTCTTATGTGTGTTCCGCAAAGCAAATCCTTGCTGATAAACGAAGGAAAATCAAGGCTCGATGACTGCGCAGGGCAAAGCGATGCATTCACCGTTGCATTAGCCGTAAGAACAAAAGCATCGGTATCTCTGTCTGATGAAACACGGCTGCATCCTGACGAGAGAATATCAAGACCCGATGCAAAGGTAAGGCAATCGATGATATCCGTAAATGCCGAATGGCATGCCTCACCGCCCAAAGAAAAAGGCGCATGAATTGAAAGTCTGATATTGATTTTTGCCTGCCTGCAATATTCATTTTCAACGAGCACACCCTCATCATTCTCTGTGAACGAATCCACGATTTCCATGCCCTCGATACCGACAGCAACAGTTGTATGCTTCAAAGGAACAGCTTTTTTGACTGCGGGATATTCCGTCAGGAATCGGATATAACCAAGCTCCTCACGGGTTTTGAGCCACGCTACGATATTGGCGGGCAATGCGCTGATTTCACTCATTCAAAACACCTCATTCCGTTTCAACAATAACTCTGATAATCGCCCAGATATAAAACACATCTTTGCCTTTGTAAACCTTTTCGGCTCTGTCGATTCTGTATTTTTCTCCCATGCAGGTTATATATTCGCCGTCAACGGCAAGCGTAAGGTCGGGGTCGGGCGGTCCGATGTAAAGATAATGCCCCTGCGAATTATAACCGATTTCGGTATTTACACCGTAAAGATACATCTTGTTTTTATATCGCAAGGGGCTGATGAATGCGCTCATTTTCTTCATTGTTTCCCCGTCTTTGGAAACGAACTCTGCAGGTCTGCCGTGACGGTTGAAAATTGATTCAATCATATGCACACCTGCCTGAAAACAAAGCCTTCATCCTTAAGAAGCGGAAGAGCCTCCATAAGAGCCTCGCTTTTTTCTTTTTCGGCTCTTTCAATCATTGCAGACGGTGAAATATTAACTGTAACATCGCCTGCTTTGAATGATGTGACACCGTCATCCGTTGCCGATTTTTTCATGCAGATGCGATAATTTGCTATTGCCGCGCCTGCATTTATGAGCCTGATATCCGTGCAAGGCGCATCTTTTCTTAATCGTACTTCAAGCTCTTTTGCCGCCGCGGCACAGAGAGGAGCAAGCTCCTCGTCCGTGCCATCGACAGCGTGATTTCTTCTGAGTGCATCAAGAATGCTCCAGATATCAATCAACGCTATCCCTCCGTCAGACAGAAAGCACCTTTGATGCTCCGTCAAAGATTTTTGCAAAACCTGCTGTGCAGCTGATAACAGCTCTTTCAAGCTGGCGGTCAATGAGCTTGTCATATTCAGTCATGACTTCGCCTGCCTTTACCATTTCAAGAGCCGCAGACTTATCGATACCGATAATCTTACCGCTTTCAATTGCAGATGACTTAAGGAGCTTTGCGCCGAGAGGAGTAATCATCTCGCCCTTGCCGTGGAAATTAAGACCTGCCGCTGCATCTCTGAACTGTTCCATGTTGAGCATCTGAGCCATGAGCTCGGGAGTTGCAATGATTGTGTTGAGCTCATAGGGGTCAAAACCGTTCCAGAAATTAACAAGATCGGAATATGCAAGAGTGCCTGCGCTACCCGTTCTGACGGTTTCTGCCGCATTGCCTGAGCCGTCACCGTTGACGATAACATCAACCGCATCCTTGAGAAGAGTTCTTGAAATATATGCACCGATCTGTCTGAGAGTAACGGTGAAAAGATCAAGACGCTGGAATCTGATAGCTTCATAAGAAGCAACAAGGCTTCTGCCTCTCTTCTTGAGCTTTACAAGATTATCCTTTGTGCGGATAGTTGTTTCGGGAATAAAAGCGCCTTCCTTGACAACCTTGAGTTCCTTATCATCTTCTGTGGGAACAGATGTGATTGAACGGTAATCCATGCCGTCGATAAGAGTTGTTGATGCAATAATACCGGGCAGAATATCCGCCTGCTCAAGACCTTGTCTTACCGCTCTTGAAACATATTCAGGGAAGAGCACTGCGCTGTCGGAGTTTCTGAAAAACTTTTCAACAACATCACTTCCGCTGCCGCTGACCTTGATGCCGAAACGCTTAAGCTGACGCTGATAAGCATCAAGACCTTCCAATGAAGTGCCCTTGTAATTCTCGCTGGGGTCGATGCTTTCAAGTGACTTTGTGAAATTACCGTTTGAATAAAGACCCTTTTCGAGCTTTATGTTATCATAATTTGACATTTTGTTTTCTCCTTTCTTACATCAGAAATGTTACTGTCTGTGAATTTTCATCAACTGCAACAACAAGATATTCTCTGCCGTCTGCAGATGCTTTAACACCCTTGCCATCGGAAACAAGCATTTCATAGCCTGTTTTGGGAGCTGAGCCGCTGTAAGTTGATGTTACTGCGCCGCAAAGCTGAACAGAAGCATATCCGTTTTCGCCGTTAAGCACAAAACCGCAGAAGACATCACCGTTTGCGCAAGGTGTGACTGTGTTTGATTCGCTGATTTTAACGGCGCAACCGTTTTCGATTGACTCGGTTGCCTTGAATGTTACCGCGTTTGAATTGAATCCGCCGAATGATACTGACATAATTTGTCCTCCTTAAATTTTATATTCGGAATTATGATTTTCATCATCTGCCCCGACAGATTCAAGCTGTCTGACTACGGGCAGATTTTTCTTTGCATTCTCGCGGAAGGCATCGCGCATTTCACGAAGTGCCTTGACCGAAAGAGTTTTGCAGATTTCTTCAAGAGAAGAGCTTTTCATTTCGGGGATAACCGAAGCAGCCGTTTTCACAATATCGGCTCTGAGCTCATCTCTGTATTCGTTTGCCCATTCCATGAGCTTTTCTTTCTCGTTTTCGGGAACAAACGATTTGATTACACCTGCATTTTTCTGGGCAGGCACGGCTACAAACGACCACTCATATGCATCCGTAGGCTCTGAAAGATGGTAACAACAGAGTTTTCCGCCGTAAACCTTGCCTTTCTGATGCTCACAGCCGTGAGTTTTGATGTTTCTGCCGCAAATTGAACAGCTTATTTCACTCACACAGCAACCGACACTTGTTTCTTTTTTGATTCCCGCATCGATTTCTGCGATAAGATCCTTGTTCTTGTCTGTTCTGACCATATATGCCTTAGCCTTGATGCAGGTGTAAGGCTCACCGTCGGAAGTTTTTCGCTCTGTATCGGTGATAACTTCCGCATGATAAATTCTTGCAGTCTGGTCTTTGCTTTTCATATTGTGGTCAAAAATTCCCGTTTTGCCCACAAAAAGCTCTGCAAGTTTGTTGAGCGCAGAAACCGTAAATTTCTCATTATCTCTGTCAATCTCGTTGTCGCAGAGAATAAGAGAAAAAGTATAGATTTCTTCGCTTTTGAGTTTCTTTCTTGCAAACTGCCCGATAAGTTCAAGCTCGTTTTCGGGCAGAACAACATTGTTTTCTTTTTCCGTGATTATTCACCTCTCTGGATTTTTTCTGCCTGTGCTCTGTAAAGCATGGCTCTGCTTTGTTCAACTTCATCCTGAAGCATGATATCGTTCCAGACCACTTCAAGTCCGCTTGAATAACCTTTGCTTCTGAGAAAAGCCGAGCAGATTTTTGTGATTACGGGCGAAAGAATGCGCCTGTATGCCTCAAGCTCACTTGTGAGTGCATCCGATTGCTGCTGCGACATTCTTTCCGTGCTCGACCATGAAAGACCGAGCATAAACGGCGGAATTCCTGTTTTTGCAACAATCTGCTCAAGCATCTGCCTGACAGGTATCTCGCTGTCAAGAATCTGATTATCCGCACCGATAACTTTAATCTGAACATCTCCCACCGCAACAAAGTCACGGATTTCCGAGCCGCTCTGCATTGCTTCGCCCCATTCCTTTGCAACCTGCATTGCTCTGTCCTTGGCATAAGCTCTGTCAATCGCATCATTTTTAGGGTTATAAGTAACAGCAAAACGAAGATTGCCCACTCTTTCCCAGTTTGCGCCGATGCTCTCAAAAATTCTGAGAAGCACAGAGCTGACAAACGGCATTCCCTTAAGAATTGAATTGCCTGTCAGGGCACCGGGTTCAGGATTCAGAACACTCAGAAGACACATTTCGGGTGACAAAACTTTTTTAAGCTCGCCGCCGTTTCTGACAAAAATATCAATATCAAAACCGTTTTGATTTCTTTTAAGCTCGATATTGCTCAGCGGTGCATTAAAAAGTGCTCTGAGATCGCCGTCGGAATCCGTGACCATTTCGCCAACTGCCGTTCCGCAGGTCAGAAGCTGCTCAAGATAAGAATCAATAAACGAATCAAGACCCTGCCTGTTTCCGCCTACGGGGACATTTTTCACAAAATCATCCATGGCATTCTGTGCCGCCTTTTCGGTGCAGAGAACTTCGAATCCGCCTACAAGACGTACTATCTTGAGAATCGCCGCATCAATAACGGGTATTGCTTCACGCAATGTGTAATAGAGTCTTGTCTGCGGCGCACCGAGAGGCACATAGCCGTCAAGTATTCCGAAAGGATGCCCGTTTTTGTTTTGCGTTACGGGCGCAGAAACCCTTGAGGTGTTTCTTTTTTTGAATATTCCCATCATCTACTCCTTTTTGTTGCAACGGCAAAAAATCCGCCGTCATCTTCTTTGTCAATAACACTTGAAACAAAATAGCGGATATCATCCATTGCATGGTCGTTTTCTTTTCGCACGGCATCCTTCACCGCATTTTCTTCCCATCTGTAAAGACCGAACTCCTTTATCGTATCCTTGCATTCGGGTGAAAACATGATTTTCTGCTCCTTCAGACAATCCGAAACACGCCTTATTCCGTCGATAACATCATTCCTTGCAGGTATAACCCTGAATCTCCCTGCACGGCGTATACATTCAATAAAACTTGCCGCAGACGGGTCAACAATAACCGCTTCAATCGGCAGATTTCCTGCAAGGTCACAGAGCGAAGAATAATGCTCGCTGTCGGTTCTCTGACTGCCTTCAACCCTTGAATTGAAATAGTATTCCTTTATCCGATACCACTTGCCTCCGTTTTCTCCCCATAATCCGAATGACGACGGATTAACCGTTCCGTAGTCACACGAAATATAATGTTGCGAAAAGGAATCAGGCACGGGGACAACGTGTTTTTCCTGCGAAAACATCGGATACACACACCCTTGCGCTGCAACCCATCTTCCGAGAACGAATCTCTCGTAGAATGCACCCGAATAAAGTTTCTCGTATCTGCGAATTATAGATGGGGTAAGAGACGGGTTATCCTTCATCGTAAAATGAAGATAAAGACAATTCTTTTCATTGTGCTTTTTGACCCATTCTTCATGAAACCAATGCATGGGATGTTCGGGATTGCAGTTGAACCACATTTTTGAGCCGTCAACAGAGCATCGCGCCAGCGCCTGTTCAACAAATGAACGCGGCATCAGCGTTACCTCGTCGAGCAAAACTCCCGCAAGAGTCATGCCCTGAATAAGAGCGGCGGAGCTTTCGTCTTTGCCGCCGAAAAGCCAGAATCGGTTTGTTGAACTGCCGTAGGTGATCTCGATAAGATTCTGCGAAAGTTTTTCGTTGCATTCAAAACCGAGTTCACGAAGCACGGGAAGAATAACCGTAACAACATTACGGCGAAGAGAGGCGATTGTTTTTCCGCAAAGAGCAAATGAACGGTCAGAAAAAGCGGAAAATGACCATGTCACAAACGAAACGGACATACAAAGCGTTTTGCCTGAGCGCACCGCACCGTCGCAAATAACCGCATCGTATCCGTTGAGCGGACTTTCAGGCATCCACCAGCACAAGGCTTTCATCTGTTTTTCTGAAAAAGCCGTAAAATCCTGTTTCTTGCTCAAGACTCATCCCCCTGCGAAAGAAGTCTTGCACCGTCTGAAAGAGCCTTGACAAAACTACTCTGCGCACCTTCATCATATCCCCCGATTTTTTCAAGCCGTTCCAGAGCCTTCAATCTGTCAAAAAACTTGATTTCCAGCCCTCCGCCCTTTGGACGCTTGATATCGGAAACATTGAAAAGGTCGAGCTTTTCGATTTCTTCTGCACTCATTGTTTCTTCGCAGAGCATCAGCTTCATTGCATCCGCAACCGAACCGAATGCAAGACGCATAAGACCCCTTTCAACAGAGCTGACTGCTCGTTTTTCTTTTTCAAGCCTTGATATTTCTGACCTGATATCCTCTCTTGCAAGGAGCTTTGCCGCATTTCTCTGGGGCATAACAGAATATCCTGCCCTTGCCGCACACCCTCTCGCATCGCCGCCGTCTGCATAATAAAAGCAGAACAGCTTTTCTTTTTCGGTTAATCCTTTTTTCAAAAAACCGCTCCTTTCCGAAGAACTTTTGTCCTTCACCCTAAGTGAGAACACGGCTTTTTTGAAACCTGAATATGTTGCGGTTTTTTTGGCTGTTTTTCAGATTATTTATCGATTTCTCCCGTTTTTATGCGTTTCAGACTATAAATCTCCGTTTTTCTGTGTTTTTGGGGAATAGATTATTTTCTTTGAAAATTTCTTGTTTTTGCTTGACTTTATCAGTTTTTAGGTGTACCATAAATTAGTAAAAATTTTTTTGAATGTGTGGTGAAAATTTTGGGCAGTTCCGATATACCCAACCCTCGAAGTAGAAAGGCAACTACATACAACCGCATGACGGAGCTGTCAACGGAATTTTCAAAGTGATTTATTTCTGAATCGCTTTCATTTGTCAGTGCTGTCTTTGCGGTGAGCGAAAGGCGGCGTTTTTTTTATGGAAAATTTTGAAATCATACTTGACGATATTATCGAAATGATAAAGAAGGGCGAAATTTCAGCTCTGCGTGATTGTCTGACGGAAATCAACGTTGTTGATACCGCGCTGATAATTGAAGAACTTGAACTCAAAGAAAAGCTTTTTGTGTTCCGCGTTCTTCCCAAAGATATTTCGGCTGAGGTTTTTGCTTATCTTGAGCCCGAAACCCAGACAGACCTTGTTAAAAAGATAAACGACACCGAGCTTGAAATTCTGCTTGATGAAATGTTTCTCGACGATACGGTTGACTTCCTTGAGGAGATGCCTGCAAGCGTCGTAACACGAGTTCTTGCTCACTCCGACCCCGAAACAAGAAAACTCATCAACAGATTCCTCAAATATCCCGACGATTGCGCGGGAAGTCTTATGACAATCGAAATGGTGCATCTGCGCACAACTCTTACCGCCGCAGAAGCCATTGATAAAATAAGAAAAACAGGCATAGACAAAGAAACTGTCTACACCTGTTATTGCATTGACAAAGAGCATCACCTGCTCGGAAGCATTCCCCTTCTTTCGCTTCTTCTCTGCGACAAGGACACTCTTGTCGGAGATATTATGGAAGATGATGCCCAGCTTATTTCAGTCAACACTCTTGATGACCGTGAATATGTTGCGGATGTTGTTAAGAAATACGACCTTCTGAGCGTTCCCGTTGTTGATAATGAAAACCGTCTTGTCGGCATTATCACCGTTGACGATATCGTTGACGTTATCGAAGAAGAAACCACCGAAGACTTCGAAAAGATGGCTTTGCTTGCTCCTTCGGATGATGAATATCTCAAAACCGGAGTTTTCAAACTCGCAAGGAACAGAATTCTCTGGCTTCTTATTCTTATGATTTCAGGAACATTCACAGGCAAAATCATCGAAGGCTACGAAACTCTTCTTTCGGGATTTGTTGCCCTGACCGCATCCATGCCTATGCTCATGGGTACGGGCGGTAACGCAGGTAGTCAGGTTTCAACCCTTATCATCCGCGGTCTTGCGGTTGGCGAGATTGAAATCAAGGACTATCTCAAAATAGTTCTCAAGGAACTTCGTGTTGCCGCAATCTGCGGCGGAGTGCTTGCGATTGCAAATATATTAAGAATGTATTTGTTCTGCGAAGGCACGCTTGCCGTTTTCCTTGTTGTTTCGCTTGCGATGTTCTGCGCAATAGTTGTTGCAAAACTTATCGGTTGTTCGCTTCCGATATTTGCAAAAATCATAAAACTCGACCCTGCACTTATGGCTGGTCCGATGATTGCAACCCTTGTTGATATTGTAACTCTTGTAATCTACTTCGGACTCGCAAAAGCATTCTTGATATAATAAAAAATTAAGGCTTGCACCGTTTGGTGCAAGCCTTTTTGTTATTTGCTCTTTGAGATTTTTCTCTGGATTGCCTTGATAACTTCAACAATGGGAATTACAAGGAATGCAAGACCGATTGAAATGCCGTATGCCTTTGCATCAAGGTGAACGAAGTCAAACATATCTGCAAGGAAGGGAATTTCTATGATTGCGGTTGTGAGAATAAGCGAAGCAACCATTGCACCGTAAAGAACCCAGTTGTGTGACTTCTGAGCGAATGCCATGCCAAGAACAGAGCCTCTCTGTGAACGCATATTGAACGAGTGGAAGATTTCGCACATTGACATTGTAAGGAATGCCATTGTCATACCTTCGTTGCATTCTGTGATATTTCTGAACTGCCAATGACCTGTTTCAAGGAATTCGCCGATAAAGAATGCAGCAAGTGTAAGAATTGTAACAAGTGCGCCCTGATAGAACACATCGAATCCCATACCGCCTGCAAAAACGCCTTCTTTGCTGTTTCTGGGCTTTCTCTGCATGATATCTCTTTCGGGTCTCTCAAGACCGAGAGCAAGTGCGGGAATACTGTCTGTTACAAGGTTGATGAAAAGAAGATGAACGGGTTTGAGAATTGTGAATCCGAGGATTGTTGCTGTGAAGATTGAAAGAACTTCTGAAAGGTTTGAACCGAGAAGGAACTGAATAGCCTTTCTGATATTGTCATAAATTCTTCTGCCTTCGGAAACTGCGGAAACGATTGTTGCAAAGTTATCGTCTGCAAGAACCATATCTGCAACGTTCTTTGTAACGTCTGTGCCTGTGATACCCATACCAACGCCGATATCAGCGCTCTTGATT
>JAZRJH010000193.1:0-6491 GCA_045645685.1 Acutalibacteraceae bacterium | reverse complement strand
TGTATTAAATCAGAGCAAAACAAAAACTTGAATTAAATCAAAAAATTAACATTAATAAACCCCGAATGAATGCAAAAATAATAGAGCAAACGCAAATTGAATTTGAAGGGGTGTAAACGAAATGTCAAAGAATAATTCAGTTGTTCCTCAGGCAAGCGCCGCTCTTGACCAGTTCAAGATGGAAGCTGCAAGAGAAGTTGGTGTTAACCTTAAGCAGGGTTACAACGGTGACCTTACAGCTAAGGAAGCAGGCAGCGTAGGCGGTCAGATGGTTAAGAAGATGATTGAGGCTTACGAAAACGGCATGAAATAAGGTTTCGTATACAAAAAGAACCGTCACGGATTCCGCGGCGGTTCTTTGTCTTATTTAATATTAAGAATATAAGTTTCGTTTTCTTTTGTTTCAAACGAAACGATGTTGCCGTTTCTTTCAAACGGTATATCTGTTTTGTCTTCTTTTGTGATGCTCACGATATCGGGGCAATCAACACGGCACATTCTTCCTTTGAGACTTCGGATTTTTGCATATGATATTTTTCCGTTTTTCAGTTCTGACGAAACAAGGAATGCGCCGTCGGCTCTCAGGTTTTCGAACGAAGCATACATTTTTTTGTTCCAGCAGGGGAAAAGTCGGATGATTCTTTCGTGGCTCTGAAGAATCATTTCGTTGACGGTTGCGGGAACCATTGTGAGATGCTCGATTCCGCCGCCGTGATGGCGGAAAAGTCTGTTGGGGAGACCGAATTCCTTGATGTTCTGGTGAATTCCTTCAATCAGGAAATCGGGGTCAACTCCGATTCTTGCGCCTGCAGGGAGATATGAATTTGAGCCGTTGTCATCAAGGCGTCTGTCGTTGATGAAATAAGTATTTCTTGCGATTTTAAGCGTTTTTTCGTCCGAAGAAAGACCTATCTGCGAAGCAGGGTAAATATGCTGAAGACCGACTGTGTTTTCGTCTCTCCAACGGATGCCTCGCTTTGAATATCTGAAGCATTTCTTTCCTTTTTTGATGAATGTGGGGAAATCGCTCAGGTTTTCAATGATATCTTCCCACAAGGGATATTTTTCTGCATTGAGTCCGAGTTCTTTTGCCATGTCATAAACAGCATTGAAGAGAAGTTTTACAAGACCGAGAGAATTTATGGCATTCACTGCTTCAATCTGACCCTTGTGTGAGAGATAGCTGAATTTTTTGCCGCGATAATACGGAATTTCATGGGCGGCGTCGTTCTTAATAAGATATCTGCCGTGTGATTTTACGAGAAAATCTTCCCAGAATGCGGCTGTGTTGAGAACGAAATCATAGTAATTTTCAAGTGCATATTCTTTGTCATAGGTTGAAAACCAATGCATGATGGGGATTACGCAGGTGTATGCCGCATGGCTTTTCTGACCAAGAAAAAGAATGCCGTGCTCCTTGCACTCTTTCATGGAATAAACATCGAGTTTTTTCGGGCCGAAGCTGACGGGGAATGCATAGCCCTTGCATCCGAAAAAGCCTGCGAATTTTTTTGCTTCTTCTCTCATTTCGTTGACGGGAGCCATATAGCCGTCGAAAAGTTCGGGATGGTTTGCGGAGAATACGCAGTAGTAGGGCGCTTCATAGTTATAATTCAAGTGGTAATCGCCCGCCCAGGGGAAGAAATCGTCCGTTATGAAATTACCGAATAATCCGGGAGGGAATTCCTTGTTGCCCATGCATCCTGCAAGATGATAAACGCTTGAATTATAGAATTTTTCGATTTCTTTATCTTCAAGGGTAACCTTTGAAGCTGCAAAGAATTTCTGCCATTTTTCGCAGGTTTTTTCTTTGCTGAGATTATAATCGCAATCAAGAGCCATATCAACGGCTTTTGCCGTGTGGTTGATATCATCAAAGTTTGTCACAACACTGATGCAGTATCTTATAACTCTGAAACCGTCTGAAATATCCGATGATATTTCACGGATGCAGACGCTTACCGCAGAGTCAAGCACAATGTTTTCTCCGCAGAATTTTCGGGTGTAACATTTTGTGCCGTTTTCGGAAATAACGGAATTTTTTGAGCCGCAGGTGTCGGGGATTTCGATAACCGCAGTCGGAATTTCTTCGGATTCGGGAATACGGATTTCAAAATAAATGATATTCTCGGGAGCAACGAAGAACTCCATGCTCATCTTTCCGAATGTGCAGTCAAGCAGACCCTTGTCAAAATACTGCTTTATGTTATATCCGGACAAATCAACGTTGCCGATACGGACAGCTCCGACCGTTTTGATTCCGCCGCCTCCATGCGCTCCGTTTTCAAATTTCCAGAAATCGCATTTTGAAATGCGGATGATAAGGTCTTTTTCGTCATTATCAAAAACGATGCCGACATCACCGTTGCCGCACATTGCGCCTGCAGGAATTTTGTAGAGAATGTTGCCGTCGGTTTTGTTTATCGGTTTTGAAGTTATCTCGTTAAAATATGTGTTCATTTTCTGCCACCGCCTTATTGATTTTAAAATTATAATCCATTTTTATTTTTAAATCAATAAAAATTAAAAATTCAGTTTGTTTTTTTGGGTTTTCGTGATATAATTTTTAAAAATCCCTGAAGATAAAGGGTCAGGGATGAACCGCTTTACAAAGGCGTTGAAGCAGTTACCTGTTTTTCAGAAAAACATGGCAGAAGATTAAATAAAAATATTGTATATTCAGATTTTAAATGATATACTTCATATTAACTTAAACTCAGGGAGGTTTCGGAATGACAAAAGAAATCGCAAGACAGAAAGCAAAAGAATTAGTTGCAAAAATGACAGTTGATGAAAAAATTTCTCAGCTTCTTTATAATGCCCCTGCAATCGAAAGACTCGGCATCAGCGAATACAACTGGTGGAACGAAGGTTCACACGGCGTTGCAAGATCGGGAACAGCAACCGTTTTTCCACATGCAATCGCAATGGCTTCAACTTTTGACCCCGATCTTATCGAAGAAGTTGCCGATGTTATTTCAACAGAAGGCAGAGCAAAATATAACAAGCACGTCAAATACGGCGACCATGATATTTTCAAGGGTCTCACATTCTGGGCACCCAACATCAATATTTTCCGCGATCCCCGTTGGGGAAGAGGTCAGGAAACCTTCGGCGAAGACCCTTTCCTTACCGCTCAGCTCGGTGTTTCGTTTGTTAAGGGCATTCAGGGTGACGGCGAATTTTACAAAGCCTGCGCCTGCTCAAAGCATTTTGCCGTTCATTCGGGTCCTGAAAAAACAAGACACGGATTTGATGCCGTTGTTGATATGCACGATATGTGGGAAACCTATCTCCCTGCATTCGAAAAGACAGTTGAATCAGGCGTTGCAGGCGTTATGGGTGCATATAACAGAACAAACGGTGAACCTTGCTGCGCTCATTCCTATCTTCTTGTTGATGTTCTGCGCAAAAAGTGGAATTTTGACGGCTACATTGTTTCCGACTGCGGTGCACTCGGTGATATCTATAAATTCCACAAGTTTGTTGAAACAAAGGCTGAAGCGGCTGCTGTTTCTCTTAAGAACACCTGCGACCTTAACTGCGGCGAAACATATGATGCTCTTATCGATGCATATGAGCAGGATCTCGTAACAGAAGAAGAAATCACTGCGGCTGCCGAAAATCTTTTCACAATCCGCTATCTTCTCGGTGAATTTGAAGAAGTAAGACCTTATTCGGATATCGGCTTTGATAAACTCGATAACAAAGAGCACAAGGCTCTCAATCTTAAAACCGCAGAGCAGTGCATCGTTCTTCTTGATAACAAGGATAACTTCCTTCCCCTTGATAAGAAAACAAACAAGAAAATTGCCGTTGTAGGCCCGAACTCACTTTCCGTTACCGCTCTTGAAGGTAACTACAATGCATATGCTTCCGAATATGTAACTGTTGCCGACGGTATCAGAAGAGTTTTCACCGATGCTGAAATCAGCGTTGAAAAGGGATGCAACTACTGCGACGAATATCTCAACCATTGGAGCGGATTCCAGAATATGATAAGCGACGGCGTTGCAACCGCAGCCGAAGCTGATATCACAATCCTTGCTCTCGGTCTTGACCAGTCAATCGAAGGCGAAGACACGGGCTATGACAATGACTACACATCATGCGGCGACAAGAGAACTCTCTATCTTCCCGCAACTCAGCAGAAACTCGCCGAAGCGGTATGCGATGTTTGTGAAAATGTTATTGTTGTTCTTCTTTGCGGAAGCTCGATTGATGTTGGCGAAAAGGTGAGAAATCATGCAAAGGCAATTATCCATGCATGGTATCCCGGTGCACTCGGCGGTCTTGCTCTTGCAAATATCCTTGCAGGCGAAGTGAATCCTTCGGCAAAGCTTCCCATCACAATCTACAGGGGCGACCACGATATTCCCGATTTTGAAGATTACAACATGAAGGGCAGAACCTACAGATATATTGACGGCGACGCTCTTTATCCCTTCGGCTTCGGTCTTTCTTATACAAATTATAAATACGACAATGCAAAGCTTGTTTCGGCAGACGGTGAGAAGATCGCCGTAAGTGTTGAAGTTGAAAATGCAGGCGGTATCGCAGGCAAAGAAATCATTCAGGTTTATGCCGCATATACAGACAGCCGCGTTGCAACTCCCCATTGGCAGCTTTGCTCGCTCGAATCCGTACCCCTTGAAGCAGGCGAAAAGAAAGAGATTACTCTTGACATCGACCGCTACTGGGTGAAGGCAGTTACAATGGACGGCGAAAGAGTTGACCCCGACGGAAAGATTAAAATCTACATCGGCGGACATCAGCCCGACAGCGTAAGCAACAAACTTCTCGGTTATAATTGCCTTGAAATTGAACTTTAAGAAATAATAAAAGCTCCGACTTCGTGTGAAGTCGGAGCTTTTTGTTACTGCTTTCTTATTATTCCGTTTTCAACTGCCGTATGGGCGCAGAGTTTGAGGATTTCAACAACCTGCTCGGGCACGTCGGGGAGCATGAAACTGTTGCCGAAAATGCTTTCTTCAAAAATCATTTCATAAAAACAAGCGCTTGCAAGATAACAGCCGAGATCGTTTCCGTGAAAACCGTCTTCGGTGAGCTTATCGCCGATGGGTGTGTTTCTTGCGGTCTGCCATGCTCTTCCGCTCGGAATAATCAGGTCGATATCCGCTTCAAGAGAAGCGTCAACATAGGCTTCGGTCAATGTACGGTACATTTCCTGCTGACTTCTGCCGTAGTTTGCAAATCCGGGATGATTGCATCCGCTTTCGTATGCCCATGTCTGATGGAGCATGATTCTTGCGGCGGGTTTCATCATTCTGCAGTATTCCGCAAGCTCCGAAAGATAGGGGGAATAGCTTTCACGGATTCCGCTCAGGTGGCTGCATTGCTGAAGAGTGATAACATCCCAGTCTTCATCTTCAACCGCTTCGTGGAGCGCAACGCCGTCGGGTCTGCTCATTTCTGTTTCAAACGGAAGATAAATTTCGTAGTCATAGGCGTCTTTTTCTTCTCGCCAGTTGTTCCAATGCTGTTCAAGAGAACATCCGCCGATAAAAAGATTGCAGAGAAGAAGTTCTTTGCCTGCCGCCTTTGCCATGTGGGGCAAAAATTTGTGTGCATTTGTTGAAAAGCTGTTGCCTATTGAAAGAACATTCATATTTTTTCACCTTTTGTGATTTTTGAAAGGATGTTTTTATCGTAATCGTTGTTGCATCTTTCCATCATTACGAAATAGAGAGTAATAAGGAAAAGATAGGGGAACGGTGCAAATATACCGGGGTTTACGAGCGACATGAGTTCAAGCCCGATATAGGAAAGGAAAAGGATTATGTTGAAGAATGTGCGGTTTTTGTGTAATGTTTTTATTCTCAGATAAATAAGATATCCGTAGGCGGCAATTCCCAAAATACCGAAGCTGCCGAAAATCTGAACGGGTGAGCAATGATACCAGCAGAGCGCAAAATCCGCACTCTTATGAACATCTCT
Source organism: Acutalibacteraceae bacterium (assembly GCA_045645685.1). Classification (GTDB taxonomy): domain Bacteria; phylum Bacillota; class Clostridia; order Oscillospirales; family Acutalibacteraceae; genus CAG-177. The sequence continues at coordinate 533 of JAZRJH010000193.1, read as the reverse complement.
GTTGCCCATGTAACCGATCCCCCTGCCGAAGAGCGGATTTGCCTTGAAGTCTTCAATTCCTCGGGAAATGAGCTGAAGTCGGATTGAATTTTCGTCGGGGTCAATCAGACGGAGCAGGGTGTAGCTCATCATATCAATCCATGTTCTGTAAGTGAGCGCCGTCACAACAAGAGCAACGCCGATTATTGCCGCGATTGCGGGGCGGTGTCTTTTGTCGAGCACAAACATTGCAACAATGCAGATTATCAGCTCAACCATGCCGAAGAGCATACCGCCTCTTGAACCCGTGAAAAGAATGAGAATATAGTCGATTATTCCGACGAAGAAGAATCCGAAATCTTTTGCGGAAAGATAGAATGCAAAGGGCATTGCAAGCATGAGCAGAGTTGCTCCGTTGTTGCGCCATTGGAACGGAATGATTTCAAATCCGTCTGTGAGAAGTTCACGGTTGCTGAAGTATTCTTCAAAAAGACAGACTGCAAGCAGACAGATGACGCAGACCATCATTTTGGAGAACTTTTCGCCGAATGAAT
>JAZRJH010000192.1:0-4426 GCA_045645685.1 Acutalibacteraceae bacterium | reverse complement strand
ACGCATTACTGCAGGAATGCTACGACCAATACCGCATCAAGCTTTTCAACTATTGTCTGTCACGCCTTGAAGGTTCACGGGAGGCTGCAGACGACTGTGTGCAAGAAACCTTCATTGTTTTTTATAACAAGCTTCTCGACGGAGAAGAATTTGAAAATCCGAGAGCGTTTCTCTATCGCACGGCGGATAATTTCGTCAAACGGCAAAAGCAAAAAGATGCCGCCGAATTGAAACGGAGCATGCCGCTTGACGATGCGGCTGAAGTCGGAGTCACTGATGAATATTTATCACGGCTCGATCTGATTGACTATGAGGAATGTGCAAAAATTCTTCTCAATCGTCTCGCCGATGAAGAAAAAGAAATCTATGATTTGCGCTACATACAAAAAATCGGTGTTGAGGAGATAGCGGACAAGCTCGGAATTTCAAGACCCGCCGCATCGATGCGGTTGATGCGACTGCGAAACAAGATTAAAGATATGGTTTATTCTTTTGATATTGAAAAGAAAGGAGGCTGACGGAATGATGACAGTAAGCAGAGAAATTTTAATGCACCCCGATTTTATGACTAATCTCGCCGATGAACTTTGTGCTATGCTTGAAGCGATTATCGATGCAGAATTCGATAAGGGCGATGACACGGATTTTGATTTTATTGATGAATGTGCAGATGCGATAAATGCAATCCGATCGGGTGATGAATTGCAGATACTTCCCCTTGTTTCACGAAAAGATTTCTTAAAGAAAGTCGGTATAAAGACCGAGAACAAATTCAAAGTTTTTGTTGCGGCTTGTGCGGCGATTATAATTCTTTTCACCGCAGGCACACAGATTGAAGTTGAAGAAAACGTTTCAATTGTTCAGGCACTTTCGGGCATCGTTTCGGATTTCTTCACAAACGAAAAACAGATTGAAGCAACAACGACTCAGCCTGTAACAACTACCACAGAAAAAGAAGCAAGTTTAATTAATATCAGCGTTGAAACAACACCCGAATTCAAGACCGAATATTATGTTGGCGAAAAGTTCAGCCACAACGGAATAAAGGTGTTCGGCGAATATGATAACGGTGAACGGATGCTTGTCCGCATTAACGATTACACGGTTGAGGTTTCAGACACATTCGGCACAGAACCGAAATATGAAACTGTTAAAATCACCGCCGCAGGCTTCATAAAAACTCTTGAAGTAAGAATCATTGAAAGCCTTGAAACGAAAAAGCTGACATCAATTTATGCCATATTCCCCGACGATTTTGATTTCACGGCGAATGATTTGAACAACATCGACCTTTCCGAAATGCAGGTTTATGCGGTTTACAGCGACGGAAGCGAAAGAGAGCTTTCAGCGGATGAATATTCCGTTGAAACCGAAATTGAAAAAAGACTTTTTGAAGAAAATGCAACGGTAACAATCAGTTTTGAAGGCTGTTCTTGTTCGTTTGTAATATCCGTGTAAAACGGGAGGTGTTATGATGAAAAAGAAAATAATATCTTGTTTACTGGCGCTGAGCTTAATAATATCAGTGTTTGCGGGATTGGATTTATCGGGCTTTGTTGCAAATGCTGCAGAGGTTTATGAATCGGGCGACTATGAATATATCGTCAACTTCCGCAACGAGGTTATAATCAAGAGCTATATGGGTAATGACAGAGATGTTACGATTCCGTCCGAGATAAACGGAATGCCCGTTATCAAAATCGATAATTACAGCTTTAACGGTCAAAGCAGACTTATTGCACCAGGAGAGGGCTTTGAGAATCATCCGAATGGATGGTATAACAGGCGAATCAGAAAAGTTGTTATTCCCTCAACGGTTAAAACGATAGGTGAATATGCTTTTGCTGAAATGGACAGGCTGAAAGAGGTCGTTTTCAGTGAAGGGCTTAAAACAATCGAGCAGTTTGCATTTGCATATTGCCCAAAGCTTGAAAAAATCAGTTTACCCGAAAGCCTTGCGAATTTTACCTTGCTTGCATTTGAGCAAACTGAAATTGAAGAAATTGTTCTCGGTTCAAATGTTAAGAATCTGAAGCTTGTTGATGTCAGGGGCTCGCAGGTCAAAAGAATAATCTGCAATGCGGAAACAACAATCATAGAAGAAATTCTTCTTGATAACGAATCAGTTCTTGAAGAGATAATCTGCAACGGAAATCTATCTTATATGAGTTCAAGAATCAAGGCAGATGCATTAAAAAGAGTTGTTTGCGAAGGCGATGCATCATATGATACTGTTTTGTTTATGACGGCAAGCGGATATAAGTTTTGCTGTGATATCAACGGTGATAACATCGTTTTCTCGGCAGAAAGCAGCAGCGCACTGCAGACCTTTGAAGCTGAGGGCTTCAGATATTATCTCAATGATAAATCCGAAGCGGTTATCAGCCGTTATATCGGAGGCGAAAGCGTTGTTACCGTGCCGTCGTCTTTGGACGGTCATAATGTAACGGTAATTGCGCCACTTGCATTCTCAAGCATGAAAACGGCTGCATTCAGCACCTTGCTTGCCGATGACAGATATATTGAAAAAGATTTGCTTGTTTCCGTTTCTCTGCCCGATACCGTTAAAAACATCGGTAAATTTGCCTTTGCATATAACCTTGCTCTTGAAGAAATCAATATTCCCTTCGGCGTTGAAAAAATTCAGGCGGAATGCTTTTTCGGCTGTGAATCCCTGAAAGAAATTGTTCTTCCCGAAAGTGTAAATGAAATCGGCAATATGGCTTTCAGATGGTGCGATGCACTTGAAAGCATTGATATGAACGGCGTTTCCAAAGTCGAAAACCGTGCTTTTGACGATTGCAGAAAGCTTCAGAATATAGGATATTCCGAAAAACTCAGGGAAATCGGTACGGCTGCATTCAGCAGATGCAAGCTTACAGAAACTCTTGACCTGACATATGTTACAAAAATCGGCGCTGATGCATTCAGCAGTACGCAGGTGAAAAAGGTTATTCTTAATGATAACCTTGAAAAGCTTGAAGGCGGCACATTCCAGGGATGCGATAAGCTCGAAGAAATAAACTTCCCTTCAAAGCTTGTTTCAATCGGAGATTACTGCTTCAGAATGTCGGGAATCAACAAGGCTGTTTTCGACGAAGGTCTTAAAGAAATCGGCGCTCTTGCATTTGACGGCTGCAAAGAGCTTTACATATTGGAATTACCCCAAAGCATTGAAAAAATCGGAAGCATGGCTTTTGAAGGAACTCTTATTGAGTTACTGATTATCCCTGAAAGCCTTTCCGTTATCGGCTACAGAGCATTCGGCAACTGCAAGGAACTTGAAATCCTTTATTTCAACGCAAAAAACTGCAAGGTTGAGCCCTATATGAACGAAAGTACGGAGCTTGATTTTGAGAATCTCGCAGGTGCTTCGCCTTTCTACGGCTGCAACATAAAAGAGATTTATCTCGGTGAAGAAATAACTTCAATCGGCGGAAAGTCAGCTCCGTTCGGAACATTTGAAAACTGCTCTGCGGTTGAATCGGTTATCATTCCCGATACTGTTTCCGAAATCGGAACTGCGGCATTCAAAAACTGCTCCTCTCTCATAACTGCGGTTATTTCGGACAGCGTAACCCGAATTGCCGAAGATGCATTTGAGGGCTGCGACAATCTTACAATTCTCTGTTTTGCAAATTCCTATGTTCATTCTTACGCACAGGCAAACGGTATAAAAGTCAGCACCTTTGTTGTTGCACCCATACCCAATCAGACATATACGGGAAAAGAAGTAAGACCCGAGGTATCTGTTTCGTTTTCAGGCGATACTCTTCATAAAAACATTGATTTCAGCGTAACATATGCCAATAATATCAATGTCGGTGAGGCGGATGTTACCGTAAAGGGCAAGGGGGATTACAAAAACTTTTCCAATCGAGTTAAGTTCACAATCGTAACAAAGAGCATTTCGTCTGCAACAATTGCACCTGTTGCAGATCAGGCTTATACGGGTTCTGCGATTACTCCCGAAATAATCGTAACCGACAGCGCAAAGCTTCTTGTTAAGGACGAAGATTATACCGTTTCTTATTCCGATAACAGAAGAGAAGGCACGGCAACGGTTAAAATTACGGGCAAGGGCAATTATTCGGGCAGTCTGACGGCGGAATTCCAAATCGTGAACATGGGCGGAACGCAAAGCTTTTTCAGCAGGCTCGCATCTGCAATAAGCTCGTTCTTTATAAGAATCGGCGCATTTTTTGCAGGAATTCTTAGTTGGTGAAAACGGAGGTTTAAAATGAAAAATATTTTAAGAAAAATCGTTTCCGCAATGCTTGCGGCGTTAATGCTTCTCGGCATTATGCCTCTCGGTGCATCGGCGGCAAGAGAAGTTACCGAAGGAATGTTTACATACTATATTTCGCAAACAGGCAAATGCATAATCACCAAAGGCGACCCCGCTTTAAGCGGGGATTTGGTGATT
>JAZRJH010000191.1:0-8028 GCA_045645685.1 Acutalibacteraceae bacterium | reverse complement strand
CTACACAGAAGTCCGTTCACTCAAAAAACCTGCAGGCGCAAAACCCGGCAAGGTTATTTATCACACATACAACACCATGTGGGTCACTCCTGACAGAGAGCTTTGTGAAAGATTAAAGAAGAAAAAATAAACGTAAAAAACGGCCGACTTTTCAGTCAGCGGGTTTTGTTTTACTGTATATCGTCTTCTGCCTTGACGATAGCGTCGGATTCTCTGAAAAGCAGGGAAATGCACCAGATACCTGCAAGGGCAACAAGTGTGTAGACAATTCTGCTGAGAATTGCTCCCTGACCGCCGAAAATCCAGGCGACAAGATCGAACTGAAACAGACCGATGCTGCCCCAGTTGAGGGCGCCGATTATCACAAGAGCCAGTGAAATTTTGTCAAGCATTCGTTTCAACTCCTTAATTGCTTTTCGCAGTTATTATGAGCAGAAACAATACATATATACTCTTTGGTAAAAATTAAAAATTAAAATCAACATCGCTGTCACAATACAGCGGCGCATTTTTATCTTTTTCGGAAAGCACGGGATTTTCGCATCCCCATTCAACGCCGAAAACAGGGTCATCAAAACGTATGCTTCTGTCGTTTTCGGGCGAATAAACTTCGTCTACCTTATAAGTAACTTCAACATTATCCGTGAGAGTAACAAATCCGTGAAGGCAACCCTTGGGAATCAGAAGCATTTTTTTGTTTTCCTCGTTAAGCTCAACGGCAATCCATTTCATATATGTCGGCGAGCCTTTTCTGATATCAACGGCAACATCAAGAATTGCACCCTTGAGACAAGTTATGAGCTTTGCCTGAGCCTTGGGGTTTGTCTGGCAATGCAGACCTCTCAAAGTGCCTTTCTGCGCCGAAAAAGAACGGTTATCCTGAATAAATTCGTTTGTTATTCCGAGTTTTGCAAATTTTTCTTTTGAATAACTTTCGTAAAACCATCCGCGGTTATCGCCAAAAACCTTTGGTTCAATTTCAAAAACGCCGTTAATTGCCGTTTCATTCAACGTCATAGTTCAAATCTCCTTCTGCACCCCAGCACGGTCTTTCACCGGGTTTTCCGCCCGTATAGAGAATTTTACCTTCAGCAACTGAGCGAAGATGCTGACCGTAAGAGGATTTGCCGTATTTTTCGGCAGATCTGAGAAGAGCCTCACGGCTAATCCAGCGCATATTATAAGCAATTTCTTCGGGTGCAGAAATCTTAATGCCCTGAAGTTTTTCAACAGTTCTGATAAAGTTTGCCGCATCCATAAGACTTTCAACCGTTCCCGTATCAAGCCATGCAAAACCTCTGCCCATGAGCTTGATATCAAGATCGCCTTTGTCGAGATACATCTGGTTGATATCGGTTATTTCAAGCTCGCCTCTTTTTGAAGGCTTGAGCGATTTTGCAAATTCAACAACTCTGTTATCATAGAAATAGAGACCCGTAACGGCATAGTTGGACTTGGGAACTTCGGGCTTTTCTTCAATCGAAACGGGAACACCGTTTTCATCGAATTCAACAACACCGAAAGCCTGCGGATTATCAACATAATAGCCGAAAATTGTTGCTCTGTTTTTGTTTTTTGCAGCCTGACGGAGCATATGTCCGAGACCGTTACCGTAAAAGATATTATCACCGAGAACCATTGCAACATCATCGTCGCCAATGAATTCTTCGCCGATAATAAATGCCTGCGCAAGTCCGTCGGGACTGTTCTGAACAGCATATGAAATGTTGATTCCGAACTGACTGCCCGTGCCGAGTAATTCTTCAAAACGGGGAGTATCGGAAGGCGTTGAAATTATAAGAATATCCCTGATCCCTGCAAGCATGAGGGTTGAGAGGGGATAATAAATCATAGGTTTATCGTAAACGGGAAGAAGCTGCTTACTTGTTACCATTGTGAGAGGATAAAGTCTTGTGCCTGAACCGCCCGCAAGAATAATGCCTTTCAAATTAAACACTCCATTCAGGATGAGATGAAAAGATACATTTATTTTGATATTTTACCACCGTTTGTATAAAATGTCAACAAACAAAGACGAGTAACGACACCCGTTTATGAAATTTGTCGATATTCACAAATATTTTATAATAAATTGTTTACTTTTAAAAATATATATGTTATAATCCAAATGAACATTTGTTCATAGTTTGAAACACGAGGAAATATATGGATAAGTTTATTTTGCATTCCAAATATAAACCGACGGGTGATCAGCCGCAGGCTATCGCTCAGCTTGTTGACGGTCTTAACAAGGGCTACGGTGAGCAGACGCTTCTTGGCGTTACGGGATCGGGCAAAACATTCACAATGGCAAACATCATTGAAAAAGTCAACAGACCCACTCTTGTTCTTGCTCATAATAAAACCCTTGCCGCCCAGCTTTGCTCGGAATTCCGTGAATTCTTCCCCGAAAATGCGGTTGAATACTTTGTTTCTTACTATGATTATTATCAACCCGAAGCATATATTCCCACCACCGATACCTATATTGAAAAAGACTCGGCGGTCAATGACGAAATAGACAAGCTCCGCCACTCTGCAACATCCGCCCTTTCGGAAAGACGTGACGTCATTATCGTTGCGAGTGTTTCGTGCATTTACACCCTCGGAGACCCTATCGATTACCGCAGCATGGTTATATCCCTGCGCACGGGAATGGAGAAAAGCCGTGATGAACTGATTGAAAAACTCGTTTCAATTCAGTACGAAAGAAACGATATTGATTTCAGCCGTAACAAATTCAGAGTCAGGGGCGATGTTGTTGAAATATTCCCCGTTTATTCAAACGAAAACGGCATCAGGGTTGAATTCTTCGGTGATGAGATTGACCGTATAAGCGAGATAAACGCTTTGACGGGTCAGGTGAAAAGCGTGCTTTCACATGCAGCGATTTACCCTGCATCACACTATGTAATTGCACCCGATAAAATGGAAAAATCCATTTCAACTATATTTGAAGAAATGCTTGAAAGAGAAAAATACTTTCAGAAAAACGGAAAGCTCCTTGAAGCACAAAGAATCCGTCAGCGCACGGAATATGACATTGAAATGCTTCGTGAAACAGGATTCTGCAAGGGAATTGAAAACTATTCAAGAATCATGTCAGGCAGACCTGCAGGCTCTGCACCGTTTACTCTTCTCAACTATTTCCCCGATGATTTTCTTTTGTTTGTTGATGAATCTCATGTTACTCTGCCGCAGGTCAGAGCAATGTACGGCGGTGACAGAGCAAGAAAAGAAAGCCTTATAAATTTCGGATTCAGACTCCCGTCTGCATTCGACAACAGACCGCTCACCTTCGATGAATTCTATGAAAGAACGGGGCAGAAAATATTCGTCAGCGCAACTCCCGGTGAACTCGAGAAGGAAAAAAGCTCACAGATTGCAGAGCAGGTCATCAGACCAACGGGACTTCTTGACCCTGAAATTTCGGTAAGACCCATTGAAGGACAGATTGACGACCTTGTTTCGGAAATCAACGAAAGAACCGCAAAAGGCGAAAGAGTTCTTGTTACAACACTTACCAAACGAATGGCGGAAGACTTGACCGATTATCTTGAAAATCTTGATATAAAAGTCAGATATATGCACCATGATATAGACACGATTGAACGAATGGAAATTATCAGGGGTCTGCGACTTGGTGACTTTGATGTTCTTATAGGAATCAACCTTCTCCGTGAAGGTCTTGACATTCCCGAAGTTTCACTTGTTGCAATTCTTGATGCGGATAAAGAAGGTTTTCTCCGCTCGGAAACATCACTTGTGCAGACTATCGGACGCGCCGCAAGAAATGCCAAAGGTACAGTTATTATGTATGCAGACTGTGTTACTCCTTCAATGGAAAGAGCAATAACAGAAACCGAACGCCGCAGACAGAAACAGATGGCATATAATGAAAAACACGGCATAACTCCGCAGACTATTGTTAAGGATGTTCACGAAATCATTGAAATCTCTGCAAAAGACGACTCGGATAAACCGATTTCAAAGATGAGCAGAAAAGAACGCGAAGAAATGATAGTAAGACTTACGGCAGAAATGAAAGCGGCGGCAAAAATCCTTGAATTCGAACACGCCGCATTCCTTCGTGACAAGATTGAAAAATTAAGAAGAGGTAAATAAATGGCTTCTAAATATTTAACTGTTAAGGGTGCGAAAGAGCATAACCTTAAAAATGTTGATATACAGATACCCCGTGATAAGCTTGTTGTTTTCACGGGTCTTTCGGGGTCAGGCAAATCGTCACTTGCTTTTGACACAATTTATGCGGAAGGTCAGAGAAGATATGTTGAATCTCTCTCATCATATGCAAGACAGTTTCTCGGTCAGATGGAAAAGCCTGCGATTGACAGCATCGAAGGTCTCTCCCCCGCTATATCAATCGATCAGAAAACAACATCGAAAAATCCCCGTTCAACTGTCGGCACAGTTACTGAAATCTATGACTATCTCCGTTTGCTTTATGCAAGAATAGGCATTCCGCATTGCCCCGAATGCGGCAGAGAAATCAGCAAGCAGACAGTTGATGACATAACAACGCGGGTTCTTTCAATGCCTGAAGGCACAAGAATTCAGGTTATGGCACCCATTGCAAGGGGCAAAAAAGGTGAATTCGTAAAAGAACTTGAATCAATCCGCAAGGGCGGTTATGCAAGAGTCAGAATTGACGGAATCGTCTATGATTTGCAGGAAGAAATAAAACTTGAAAAGAATATAAAACACAACATTGAAGTTATTGTTGACAGACTTATTATCAAAGACGGCATACGCTCAAGACTTGCAGATTCAATCGAAACTGCAACAAATCTTACCGAAGGTCTTCTGATGATTGATGTTATCGACGGTGAAGAGCAGCTTTTTTCTCTCAACTATGCCTGCCCGGAACACGGCGTAAACATTGAAGAACTTGAGCCCCGTTCATTTTCGTTCAACAATCCTTTCGGCGCTTGTTCAAAATGTGCAGGTCTCGGTGTTCTTATGAAGGTTGACCCTAAACTTGTTGTTCCGAATCCCGAACTTTCAATCAGGGAAGGCGCAATTCAGGCAAGCGGCTGGAGTTCATCCGACGGCGGAACAATTGCGCAGATGTATTATGAAGGGCTTGCTAACGCATATGATTTTTCACTCGACACTCCGTTTAAAGACCTTTCCAAAAAAGCAAAGGATGTTATCTTCTACGGTACAGATGGCAAGAAAATAAAACTTGAACGCAGAAGCGAATACGGAAACGGCACTTATATGACGGATTTTGAGGGTGTAATCAACAACCTTGAAAGACGCTACAGAGAAACATCAAGCGAATATTCAAGGAACGAAATAGAAGGATATATGTCCACGGTCAAATGCCCCGAATGCGGCGGCGCAAGGCTCAAAAAAGAATCGCTTGGAGTTACCGTTGGCAACATCAACATCAACGAATTTTCGAACAAATCCATAGGTGAAGAAATAGAATTTCTGAACAATCTCAAACTCAACGAAAGAGATGAAATGATAGGAAATCAGATTGTCAAAGAAATCAAAGGCAGACTTGAATTCCTTTCAAGCGTCGGTCTTGATTATCTTTCGCTCTCAAGACCCTCGGCAACCCTTTCGGGCGGCGAAGCGCAGAGAATACGACTTGCAACCCAAATCGGCTCATCTCTCATGGGTGTTCTTTATATTCTTGATGAGCCAAGCATCGGTCTTCATCAGCGTGATAACACAAAACTTCTCAACACTCTCCGACATCTCCGTGACATCGGAAACACTCTTATTGTTGTTGAACATGACGAAGAAACTATAGAAGCGGCTGATTACATCGTTGATGTGGGACCCGGTGCAGGTATCCATGGCGGTGAAATTGTCTGCTGCGGAAGCATTGATGATATCAAGAACTGTGAAAAATCTGTTACGGGTCAGTATCTGAGCAAAAAGAAGTTCATTCCCGTTCCTGAAAAGCGCAGAGAAGGAAACGGAAAATCACTTGTCGTTTACGGTGCAAAGGAAAATAATCTCAAGAATATCGATGTTGAGTTTCCGCTCGGAAAATTCATCAGCGTAACAGGTGTTTCGGGTTCGGGCAAGTCATCGCTTGTCAATGAAATTCTCAAAAAATATCTTGTTACCCACCTTAACGGTGCAAAAAAAGTTCCCGGTGACCACGATAAAATCACGGGAACGGAACACCTTGATAAAGTTATTGACATCGACCAGTCACCCATTGGCAGAACTCCCCGTTCAAACTCCGCAACTTACACGGGCGTTTTCAATGACATAAGAGATTTGTTTGCTTCAACAGTAGATTCAAAGAAAAAAGGCTACAAGGCAAACCGTTTTTCATTCAACGTCAAGGGCGGACGCTGTGAAGCCTGTCAGGGCGACGGTATAGTCAAAATCGAGATGCACTTCATGAGCGATATCTATGTACCCTGCGAAGTTTGTAAGGGCAAGAGATACAACAGAGAAACTCTTGATGTGCATTACAAAGGCAAAAATATTGCAGATATTCTTGATATGACGGTTGAAGAAGGCATGAATTTCTTTGAAAGTATACCGAAAATCCACCGTAAAATAAAGACTCTCTATGATGTTGGTCTCGGTTATATCAAAATCGGTCAGCCTGCAACAACCCTTTCGGGTGGCGAAGCACAGAGAGTAAAACTTGCAACAGAGCTTGCAAGGCAATCAACAGGCAAAACCGTTTATATTCTCGACGAACCCACAACGGGACTCCACACAGCCGATGTTCACAGGCTGATTGATGTTTTGCAGAAGTTTGTTGACAAGGGCAACACGGTTATTGTTATTGAGCATAATCTGGATGTTATCAAGGTTGCCGACCATATCATCGAACTTGGACCTGAAGGTGGCGACGGCGGCGGAAAGATCGTTGCACAAGGTACACCCGAAGAAGTTGCAAATTGCAAAAAATCATATAGGGGTATGTATCTGAAAGAGGTTTTGAAATAAAAAAATCCGCTATGCATTTCGCATAGCGGATTAATTTTTACTGTAAATTACTGCTCAACTGCGTAAACGCTGACCTTCTTGCGGTCTTTGCCCATACGCTCGAACTTAACTGTACCGTCGATGAGAGCGAAGAGAGTGTCGTCTGAACCCTTACCAACATTGTTGCCGGGATGGATGTGAGTACCTCTCTGTCTTACAAGAATGTTACCTGCAAGAACGAACTGACCGTCAGCTCTCTTTGCGCCGAGTCTCTTTGATTCTGAGTCACGGCCGTTACGGGTTGAACCCATACCTTTCTTATGAGCGAAAAGCTGAATGTTTATCTTAAGCATTCTTTACACCTCCGTAGATAATTTTGATGTTGTCGGGATACTGCTTTGAAAGCTCCGTTAAGTGAAGCTCCAGTCCCTTAAGAACCGTTTCGGTTCTTTCGCAAGGCTCGTGAACAATCAATGTCATAACGCCGTCATCTGCATTTGCATCAGCTTTTGAGCCGATGATTTCGGTTACTGTGTTCGCCGCCATGAATGCCGCTGAAGAAACCGAAGCGCAGACAATATCTTCACCGATATCGGCAAAATCCGCATGACCCTTGATTTCAAACCCTGCAAGCTGTCTGTTACCGACTAAGAACTTGACCCTTATCATAGGGAAAGCACTTATGCGTTGATAGCAGAGATTTCAACCTTAGTGTAAGGCTGTCTGTGGCCCATCTTTCTCTTTGAGTTCTTCTTGGGCTTGTAGGTCATAACGATAACTTTCTTTGCCTTACCGTTCTTGACAATCTTTGCGGAAACGCTTGCTCCGTTAACATAGGGAGCGCCAACGGTGATACCGTCATCGGTTCCGACAGCGATAACCTTATCAAAGGTGTATTCGCTTGCTTCTTCTGCGTCAAGCTTTTCGATGTAGATAACATCGCCGGCTTCAACCTTATACTGCTTGCCGCCTGTTTCAATAATTGCGTACATCGGAATTCATTCCTTTTCTTTAAGACTCGCTATTCTCGTAACACTTATAAATGGGTTACCTGAGGCACGGATAAATCCGTTTTTGGGCATAACTCACCCGCCCCGA
>JAZRJH010000190.1:0-13669 GCA_045645685.1 Acutalibacteraceae bacterium | reverse complement strand
AAGCGAAAACAGCAGAAACAGAGTTTTTATCGAAAACGGTGATGAAATCGTTATCCATCCTTTTGACGCTTCAAAGGTTGAAGATCCTTCTCTCATCATTTACTCCCCCATCAGAATTTACGAAAACAATCTTGTTGTTACAAACGGCGATCAGACAGATACTGTTTATGACTTCCTTAAAGACGGAAAAACTTTTGAGCAGGCTCTTGAAACAAGAGAATTCGAACCCGACTCACCCAACTGGACTCCCAGAATCAGCGGCATGATGACATTTGCAGACGGCAGCTTCTCATATAAGATGAGCATTCTCAAGAGCGCAGATGCAGAAGGCACAGCTTGCAACAGATACACATTCTCATATCCTTCACTTGCAGGTCTCGGTCATTTCATCCACACTTACAATCACGACGGCAACCCCATTCCCACATTCACAGGCGAACCCGAAAGAGTTGCAATTCCCGACGATATCGACGAATTCACATCACTTATCTGGGAAAACCTCAATGAACAGAACAAGATTTCGCTCTATGTCCGTTATATCGACCTTGAAACAGGTAAGTATGACAGCAGAATGATTAACAAGAATAAATAAGGAGAAGAAAAATGAAAGAGTTTGAACTTAAATACGGCTGTAACCCCAATCAGAAGCCTTCAAAGATTTATATGGCAGACGGCACAGAGCTCCCCATCGAAATTCTCAGCGGCAGACCCGGCTACATTAACTTCCTTGATGCATTCAACAGCTGGCAGCTTGTTAAGGAAATCAAAGAAGCTCTCGGTATGCCTGCAGCAACATCTTTCAAGCATGTAAGTCCCACATCAGCCGCAGTAGGCATCAGAATGAGTGAAAAGCTCAAGAAGGCTTGCTTCGTTGATGATATCGGAGGTCTTGACGAATCTCCCCTTGCAACCGCATATGCAAGATCAAGAGGCACAGACAGAATGAGCTCATTCGGCGACTGGATTGCTCTTTCAGATGTTTGCGATGTTACAACCGCAAAGCTCATCAAGAGAGAAGTTTCCGACGGCGTTATTGCTCCCGGATATGAACCCGAAGCACTTGAAATTCTCAAGAGCAAGAGAAACGGCAACTACAACATCGTTAAGATTGACCCCAACTATGTTCCTGCTCCCATCGAAGTTAAGCAGGTTTACGGCATCACATTCGAACAGGGCAGAAACAACTTTGAAATCAACAATGCTCTTCTTGAAAACATCGTTACAGATAACAAAGAAATGACAGAAGAAGCAAAGCGTGACCTTATCATTGCTCTCATCACTCTCAAATACACACAGTCAAACTCAGTTTGCTATGCAGTTGACGGTCAGGCAATCGGCGTTGGCGCAGGTCAGCAGTCAAGAATCCATTGCACAAGACTTGCAGGCAACAAGGCTGATATCTGGCATCTCCGTCAGCATGACAAAGTTCTCAATCTCCCCTTCCTTGATACAGTAGGCAGACCCGACAGAGACAACACCATCGATGTTTATATCTCCGACGAATGCGATGACGTTCTTGCAGAAGGCAAGTGGCAGAAATATTTCAGCGAAAGACCCGAACCCTTCACAAAAGAAGAACAGAAGGCATACCTTGCAACAATCAAGGGCGTTGCTCTCGGCAGCGATGCATTCTTCCCCTTCGGCGACAACATTGAAAGAGCTTCAAAGAGCGGTGTAACCTACATTGCAGAACCCGGCGGTTCAATCAGAGATGACAATGTTATCGAAGCATGCAACAACCACGGTATGGTAATGTGCTTCACAGGAATGAGACTTTTCCATCACTAATAAAAGATCAAGGCTTGCACAAAATGTGCAAGCCTTATTTTTATATTATCAACTCATTAACCGAGCGTTTAGGAACATAGTGAACGCCGTTTTCATCTCTGTAATATGCGGTTGAACCGCTTTCGGGCAAGTCGGCTATTCTGACATCTTCCTTCGGTTTTCCGAGAGCAAGGACAAGTTCGATTGAATATTTTTCGGTGTCGATATCAAAAAGCGATGCAAGTTTTTCTCGCTGAATGCTTCCGAACATGCAGCCGCCGTAACCCATATCAGCCGCACCGAGCATCATTGTCTGTGCAGTTATTCCGACATCGAGATGCTTGTTTTTGCCCACAGACAAATCTCCGAGAATAACGATATATGCAGACGGTCTTTCTCCCTCTTCGGGTCCGTTCCAATCCTTAAGGAGACCTGCCCATGCAAGGGTTGAAAAGACTTTTTCATTTCCGTCAGCATCATTCACAAGCATGAATTTGAGCGGCTGTGAATTGACCGTTGAAGGAACATATCTTGCGATTTCAACAAGCTCTTTCAATATATCATAAGAAATGCTTTCGTTTTCATAAAACCTTCTATAAGATCTGCTTCTGACTGCCAAATCCTTAATCATAATACACCTCCGTAATTGAGTAAAATAATTATATCAAAGCTCAGAAAAAAATTCAACCGTATTCATTTCATCGTCAGCCATGTCTTTTTGTTAAATTGGAAATTTTTTCTGTTGATTTTTCGGAATTTTGAATATATAATTATAATAATGAATAATACTCTGTTGTTTCGGAGGGAAGATGATGAGAAAGCTGATTTGTGCAGTTATGGTATTCCTGATTGCTTTCGGTTCTTTCGGCAGTATTATGAACGCCGTTGCGAGCGTTACGGATGAAATCACTGCCGATGAATTTGCCAAAGAAATCGGTGGGCTTATTATGTCTGCCGACGAATCATCAAATCTTCCGTCAGATAATATGTGCGAATGCGAAGAAGATTGCTCCGAATTTGAAACAGCAAGACTCATCGTTAAAAGCAGAAAAAAAATCGACACTCTGAACGCTTCATCCGTTATCAGCGGATATGATGATTTATGGATTCTTCAGTTTGACAGCTGCACCGACGCTTCTGCCGCTTATGACTATTATTCAACAAGAGCAGGAATCGATCATGTTGAGACTGACAAAAAAATCCAATCAACATTCTCTGCAATCATCGATTACAACCCCGTATCCGAAGACGAAGCCGAAGGAAATCTTTCATGGGGTCCCGAACACATAGGAATCAACAAATTCAACAGCGATATTCTTGAAAAAGCACCGTCAATTTCAGACACGGTTGTTGCCGTTGTTGACACAGGCGTTGACCCTGATCATCCTTTTCTTGAAGGCAGAGTTATCCCCACGAAAATCAACACAAGCTCATCGGGTATCAGAAACAATTCCGAAGATGACCACGGACACGGCACAAGAGTTGCAGGCATTATTGCAGACTGCACTCTTGACAATGTATATATCAGACCCTATAAGGTTATGGATAAACACGGCAACGGCACGGTTGTTACCGTTGCGGCAGGCATAAACTGCGCAATAAGAGACGGCGTTGACGTTATAAACATCAGTATCGGATTTGAAGAAGACAGCGAAATTCTCAAATCAGCTATCCGAAAAGCAGAAGAAAATGATATAGTTGTTGTTGGCGCAGCAGGCAACGATGCATCGGATACAATATATTACCCTGCAACTTACAACACCGTTCTCAAGGTAACCGCCATAACGGAAGATAACATTTTTGCAAACTTCAGTTCATACGGAAATAATGTTGACATCGCCGCACCGGGCGTTAATATCACTACAGCAAACATGGGCGGCGGATATACAACCGTAAAAGGCACATCATTTGCATCTCCGTTTGTTGCAGCAGCTGCGGCGGCAATCACTTCGGTTATTCCGAACGCTTCATCCGAAGACATAAGAGAAATCATCAGGTCATCCGCCCTTGAAGTGAATGAACATGAATCAGAGAAGAAATTCGGCAGCGGCATTCTTTTTATGCCGTATTACAGCGATGATCTTATTCACGGCAACAAAACTGACGAGCCTTATTTTTCTCATATTCCCGCTTATTACACAGAAAATGTGAATCTTGAAATTTTTTGCGACGATGAGAATGCTGAAATTTACTACACAACCAACAGAAGCATTCCTTCAAAAAACAATCCGTACGCAAAGATTTATGACGGAAACCCCATTGTTCTTTCAGAAACAACAATTCTCATGGCGGTTGCCTATTCAGGAAAAAAATACCGTTCTTCAATAGCAACATTCAGCGCATTCGTTATTCCTTATGCAGATGAAAATAAGCTTAATGTTGATTCAGACGGCACTCTGCTTTCATACAGCGGAACGGCACTCAACATCACAATTCCCGAAAAAGTCAACGGAATCACCGTTACCAAAGTCGGCGAAGGTGCATTTAAAAACACCGATATAACAGAAATCGTTTTTTCAAAAAGCGTTACCGAAATCGGAAATTCCGCTTTTGAAAATTGCAGAAATCTCAGAACAATTTCCGCTTTCAATGCAACAAAGGTCGGCAAAAATGCACTTTACGGATGCACAAACATCAGAAATATTTATTTTGGAAATCTTACAGAAATCGGCGAATACGCTTTTTATAATGCAGGAAAAGATCAGTTCATTCTTGAAGAAAGATCGTTCTCGCTTAATTTGAAGAATCTCAAAAATATTCCCGAAGGCGCATTCATGGGTTCGTCAATTTCATCTGCCGAACTTGACTCAATTGACAAAATCGGAAAAAATGCTTTTTCTGAATGCAATGCACTCGTAAGTGTTCATGCAAACAAGGCAGGAAATCTCGGCGACAGTGCGTTCAGAGGTTGTGCATCACTCGTTTCTGTTGAAATTTCGGGTCTTACCTACATTCCGCCATCAACCTTCAGCACCTGTACCAATCTTTACTCCATAAATCTGCCCGATGTTACGCTTGTTAATTCAAATGCATTCGAAAACTGCATTGCAATCAAATGGATTACGCTCAAATCGGCTCAGACTGTTTATTCAAATGCTTTTTCGGGATGCTCATCACTCAGAACAATCAACCTGCCCGAAATGACATCATTCGAAAACATATTCAATCCGTCACTCACTATTATTCCTGCATTCCCTGCAAGCCTTGAAGTTTTCAATGCACCGAAACTTGAAACAACGGTAAGCAATATGTTTTTCCACTCAAAAAACATAAAGAACATCCATCTTGATTCCGTGCAGGAAATTGCTCCGAGCACATTCAACGGATGCAACAATATTTTCTTCCTTGATATATCAAAAATAAAAACAGTAAATCAATATGCATTCAACAACTGCAAAATTGAATTCATTGATGCAAGAAGCCTTGAAACCACTCATGATATGCCCGACAACAGCGGTATTCTGCTTTCAAACAACTTCATTGAATCAACAGACAATGCGGTTAATCTCACCGTTTACGGCACACCGAACACATTTGTTGAGCGCTATTCAAATTATAAGGGCTATAATTTTGTTGCGATTCCGCTTATCTATAATCAGCTGCCCGAATATGTTACTGCCAACAGCGAAACGATTTATATCAGCGCAGTCGGATTTGACCTTACATATCAATGGTATGAAAACACGGTTAATTCAACCGAAGACGGCACGCCGATTAAAGGCGCTGTAACAAGCTCTTACACATTCACGGAAGATGACAAATCGCCTTATTATTACTGCGTAATCACACAGAATGACCTTGGAAATATTTCTTCAATCTCCACTCATGTTATAGCCAAGGACACCACCCCTGCAGACTACACGGCATATAATGAAGCTGTAAAAAAAGCAAACGAGGTCAACCGTGAAATCTATGAAAACATCTTTCTGCTTGACTCTGCGCTCGAAGTTGATGTAACAGGTATGTTTTCATGCGAACAGGATGTTGTTGATGAGCAGACTGAAGCGATTCTTGATGCCATTTCAAAATTAAAAAAGAAAACCGTAAAATCAGTTTCTCTTTTTAAACCTGATGTTGAGCTCGGTATTTTTGAAACGGCAGAAATAGGCTTTATCACCGAACCTGCCGATATAGAATTCAACAGAATTGAATGGTATTCGGATAACATGAATGTTATTCTCGTTTCAAAAAACGGAACGGTAAGATGCATAGGCGAAGGCACCGCAAATGTTCATGCAAGACTTGTGAACGAAGACGGTTCCGTTACTGAAGGCACAATCACATTCAACTGTCAACTTTCGGCAACCGAAAAAATCATCGGTATGCTTCTTCGTCCGATATTCATCTGTATTTATTGGTACGGACTTTCAAAATAATTATAAAAAGCGGTTTGCATCAAATGTGCAAACCGCTTTGATTTTATCCGTAAATTCTTTTGCTGTATTCGGCGTATTCTCCGCTTTTGATTTCGTCAATCCATTCGGAATTGTCAAGATACCATTGAACGGTCTTCTTCATGCCTGAATCAAAATCGGTTTCGGGAGTCCAGCCGAGTTCATTTGTTATTTTTGTGGGGTCGATTGCATAGCGCAAGTCATGACCTGCTCTGTCCTTAACATAGGTGATAAGTGTTTCGGGTTTGTCAAGCTGATTGAGAATTGTTTTGACAACCTGAATATTCTGCCTTTCGTTATGACCGCCGACGTTATAAACTTCACCCACTCTGCCGCCGCGGATAATCATATCAATAGCCTTGCAATGGTCATCAACATAGAGCCAGTCACGGACATTGAGACCTTCACCGTAAACGGGAAGCGATTCATTCTCCTGCGCCCTGACAATCATGAGCGGAATGAGTTTTTCGGGGAACTGATAAGGGCCGTAGTTGTTGGAACAGCGGGAAATTGTTACGGGCAAACCGTAAGTTCTGTGGAATGCAAGAGTGAGCAAATCCGCAGATGCCTTCGATGCTGAATAGGGGCTTGAAGTTGTGAGAGGCAAATCTTCGGTAAAGAACAAATCGGGTCTGTCAAGCGGCAAATCTCCGTAAACTTCGTCGGTTGACACCTGATGATATCTTTTAACACCGTATTTTTTGCTTGCTTCAAGAAGGCAGGCTGTTCCCATAACATTTGTTTCAAGGAAGATAAACGGATTTTCGATTGATCGGTCAACGTGGCTTTCAGCCGCAAAATTGACAACAACATCAAACTTTTCCTGAGCAAAGAGCTTATCAACAAGCTCCTTATCGGAAATACTGCCCTTCACAAACTTGAAATTTTTGTTATCCTTAACACCGTCAAGGCTTCTGAGATTGCCTGCATAGGTCAATGCATCAAGACAAACGATTTCGCAATCGTCATATCTGCCGAGCATATAATAAATAAAGTTGCAGCCGATAAATCCTGCGCCGCCTGTTACGAGAATCTTCATGCTTCATTCTCCTCGTTTTCTGATTTTTGTTCGGGTTCTTTGACCGAAACTATTTTTCTGAATTCAACCTGGTCATAGAGCTTTTTGAAGCGTATGCCGACAGAATAAGTCAGGTCACATTCGCTGCAATAGAAATTCGCTCTGAAAAACTGGCAATGGAATTTCCATTTTGAAAGCTGCTCACAAGCCGTTCCGCAATTTTCGCAGGTGTGGCAGAGTTTCTTTTTGTCAACCAAGGGATTATCGATGTTTCTGATAACCTTTGCCTTATAAAGCAAACGGGAATAGAAATCATCGTTGCAATCGATATATTCAGGCTCAACAAAGCCCGTGTGATAGATTTTTTTGAGAATTTCGGCGGTGAGCATACTGTCGCCGAGAGCACGGTGATGTATATACATTTCGGGGTCAATTCCGAGCATTTGCGCCGCCGCAAGAAGACCTGTCTGCTGACCTTTGCCTGAGTTACTGTATTTCTGGAAGCATTTCTGCAAATCGCAATATGTAGTAAGGAACGGAACAACCTTTATACCGTTAAGATATTTGAAATTATCAAGCAAAACCCTGATATCGCCGTCACCCCAGGTGAAGATAACCGTTTCTTCGTTACCGATCCACTTTCTGAACATGGAAAATGTTTTTGTGAACGGCATACCCGAACTGATATCGTCATTCGTAAGATGGGTGAGCTTCTTGACGCTTCCGCGAAGCTTCTTGCCTATCTGTGAACGGATAATGCACGAAAAGGTATCAACTGTTTCGATATCTTCATCGAGCTTTACCGCTCCGATTTCGATGATTTCGTTGATATATCCGTTTGCTTTTTTGGCATAAGTATTATTCCATTCGAGGTCCATTACGATGAACTGCATTAAAACATTCCTTTTATTTCATATTTAAAACAGTATACAATATTTCACATATTATTTCAAGTGGCAATTAAAAAAGCCTTTGCAAAAAGCAAAGGCTGAAAAATCAAAGCAATTCTGCCAGATCATAAATGAGTCTTTCGGTTTTTTCCCATCCGAGACAAGGGTCGGTAATTGATTTGCCGTAAATGCATTCGCCGATTTTCTGCGCACCGTCTTCAATATAACTTTCAATCATAAAGCCTTTAACAAGCTTTTTGATGCTTGAGTCGTGGCGGCAGCTCTGAAGCACTTCCTTTGCAATTCTGACCTGCTCAAGATATTTCTTGCCCGAGTTTGCATGGTTTGTGTCAACAATAACACCCGGATTGGCAAGACCGCTTTTTTCATAGGTTTCTGCAAGATGAATAAGATCTTCATAATGATAGTTAGGAAGAGACTGTCCGTGCTTATTCACATATCCTCTGAGAATGGCATGAGCGCAGGGATTGCCTTCGGAATGAACTTCCCAGCCTCTGTAAATGAAGGTGTGTTTATGCTGTGCGGCTGTGATTGAATTCATCATAACCGAGATATCGCCGCCCGTGGGATTCTTCATGCCGACGGGAATATCAAGACCGCTTGCGGTGAGTCTGTGCTGCTGATTTTCAACAGAACGGGCACCGATTGCAACATATGCAAGAATATCGCTTAAGTATCTGTAGTTTTCGGGATAGAGCATTTCATCTGCACATGAAAAACCCGTTTCTCTGAGAGCTCTCATATGAAGCTCACGGATAGCAACAATTCCCTTATACATATCGGGTTTTGCATTGGGATCGGGCTGATGAAGCATTCCCTTATATCCGTCGCCCGTTGTTCTGGGTTTGTTGGTATAAATTCTGGGAATAATAAGAATCTTATCTTCAACCTTATCCTGAACGGTTCTGAGTCTCGAAATATAGTCAATAACGCTGTCTTCATTATCTGCGGAACATGGACCGATAACAAGAGCGAGCCTGTCGTTTTTGCCTGTGAAAATATCCTTGATTTCAGCAGCCCTTGAATCAACAATCTTTTCAAGCTCTGTTGAAAGCGGATACAACTCCTTGACATCCTTGGGGATGGGGAGTTTTCTTTCAAAAATCATACTCATAAAATCACTTCTTCTCGGAAAATTTGTCTGATATTTTACACCTTATCAATTGAAATATCAATAACTTTTAAAAATCAACTTATTTGACAAGGAGATATTTTTCAATAAATGAATAGAAAAGTCGCATGGATTCTTCACGGCAGTCGGGGTCATTTGCAAGACCATGGTCGGAATTGGGATAAACAATAAAATAATGCTCAACTCCGCATTCCGTGAGCTTCTTGTCAAGCTCAACCGCATTTCTGAAAGGAACAATATTGTCCTTTGTGCCATGGTTAATGATCGTAGGTACGGATTTTTCGGTTACATAATAAAGCGGTGAAACCTTCTTTATTTCTTCTGCGGCTTCATCACGGGTTTCAAATGTGATGGGTTTGCCGCAAGCCCATGAAAGGAGCTGCGCAATGAAGTCACCGTTGCCGAGCGCATTTTCCTGGCTGATTTCGGGATTGTAGAAATAATAATCATCGCCAAGGTCCGTGGGACCGCAGTCACTCATAACAGCTACGGGAGTAATTGCAGAATTTTCTGCTCGTGAATATGCATAGAGCAAGGAAAGATTTCCGCCTGCAGAGCCGCCCGTGAGAATCGAACGGTTGATATCCACGCCGTGCTTTTTGCCCGTTTCTTTTATACACTTCATAGCGGCATCAACATCATCCATAATGTCGTTGATGTCAATAGTATCGCAGATATATCTGTAATTCATTGCAGCGCAGGCAACACCGAATCTTTCGCTGGTTTCCTTGATTGTGTCACGGTACATTTCTTTATCGCCCATAAACCATCCGCCTCCGTGAATATAAAGCACAAGACCCGTCTGCTCCGTATCTTCGGGAATACAAAGATCAAGTGTATTTCGTTCATGTTCGCCGTAGGAAAGGCTGTAGTAGGTTATGTTTTTATCTGTCATAACAGGCACCCCCAATAATTCTGCAAAAAATATTATAATCGACATAAAAAAAGCTGTTATTTTCGCGAGCATATCAATTCTCCTTTTTTTATTTGATATAGTACACCGATTTATTTTTATTGTCAATTATATCTTGACTGTTTATTGCTGCAAGCAGTATAATTCTGATGAAAGGAATGATAGATTATGGATTACAAATGGCTCGGCAAGTGGATAGGCTCAGACATGACAGTTGAAGACAGATTTGCGCCTTTGTTCATGAAAGAATTTACAGTTTCGGGTGAAGTTGCAAGTGCAAGGCTGAAAATCTGCGGTCTCGGTTTGTTTGAGGCAAAAATCAACGGCAATCTTCCCGATGACACCGTTCTGAACCCTGCGCACACACAGTACACTCAGACAGTTGCTTACAGAGATTTTGATATTATTAATTTTATCAAAAGCGGTGATAATGTTATAACGGTTGAACTCGGCAACTACTTTTTCAATGAAACCACCGATGTCTGGGATTGGGACAGCGCACCGTGGACATCCGCTCCGAAGCTCATTGCCGACATAATCATCATTTATTCCGACGGACGAGAAGAACACATTTCAACAGACGAATCATGGCTTGTAACCAACGACGGGCCCGTTACGGCAAACAGCATCTATTACGGCGAAACTCAGGATTTCACCCGCACCGAATACGAATGGAAGAATTCGGTTTTGGTTGATGCACCTGCAGGAAAACTTGTTCTTCAGGAAGAACCTTTCATCAGAAGAATCCACAGTTTCAAAGCGCAGAATATCAACCGTTTATCAAACGGAAGTTACATTATCACCGCACCCGAAATGATTACGGGATGGGCAAAAATCAATATCGATGCACCTGCAGGCACAAAAATAACCGTCACCTACAGCGAAAAACTCAAGGATGACGGAAGCGTTCTGAGAATCGGAATTGACGAAGGTCACGGTTGTGAATGGTGGCCTGACGCATATATTCAGCAAGATTGCTTTATTGCAAAAGAAGGCAAAAACATCCTTGAACCGAAATTCAGCTACAAAGGATTCAGATATATTCAGATTGACGGATGTCCCCATGAAATCACAAATGATAACATTGAAATATACCGCATTGCAAACGATGTTAAACTGATATCGGAATTTTCGTGTTCGGATGAGCTTATCAACAAACTCCACACGCTCATGCCCCGCACACTTCTCAACAATTTTCAGAGCAAACCCACAGATACTCCCGTCTGGGAAAAGAACGGTTGGTTGGGCGATGCAAACTGCGCACTTCATTGCATGATGCTTAACTTTGACATGAGCAAATACATGCAGGATTTTGTCAGCATCATGGACGATTGTTTTAAAGATTACGGCAAGATTCCCGTTATCGTACCAACGGCTGACTGGGGTGTGGGCAATTCCCCCGTCTGGAACACAATTTATGTTTTTGCTTCAGAAGCACTCATAAACTATTGCAACAACACGGAATATACAGAAAAAATTTATCCCCATCTCAAACAATTTGCACTTGATGACATTGCAGAGCTGGAATCGCTTGAATGGACATGGGGCACAAGGGGTCTTTCCGACTGGCTTTCCCCTTCAGGCGGTGAAGAAGCGGAAATCTTCCCCGATCCGTCAGAAGGCGCAGAAATCTGTTGCACGGCATTCATTTACCGTATGCTCGAATCGATGATTTTCATTGCAGATAAACTCGGAAAAGCCGAAGATATCACAACATATAAAAATGCAAGAGAAAAAATCTGCGATGCATTCAACAAAAAATTCTACAAAGCAGACAAAGGCATTTATGAAACAACAATCTGGAGAGAACTGGGTGTGAGAACCAAATACAGACAGACATCAAACCTTCTCCCGATAGCCTTCGGAATGGTGCCTGAAGAAAACAAAAAGACTGTTCTTGAAAATCTTGTGAAAGACATCATCGAAAAGGATTATCATTTTGACACGGGATGCACAGGCACAAGATTTGTTCTGCCCGTTCTTTTTGACAACGGTTATACAGATATAGCTTTTAAAATTCTTAGGCAGACAACCTATCCGAGCTGGGGTTATTGGGTTGAATGCGGTGCGGAAAGCGCATGGGAATCATGGGAAAAAACCACCCGTTCACAGAATCACTATTTCCTTGCAACATATGATGAAGCTCTTTTCACTCACATTGCAGGGATAAAGAATATCCGTGACGGATACCGTTCATTTACTGTTAAACCCGAGCTTTTCTGCGGACTTGAATTTGCAAAGGCATCTGTTGAAACACCGCTCGGAAAACTTGCGATTGATTGGAAGAAGAATTCAGACGGCGGATTTGATGTTGAAATCATCATCCCCGACGGCGCAGAAGCGGAAATTATTCTTTCAGACAAAATCAGCGAAAATATCAACGGCGGAAAATATAATTATACGGTATAAGAAAAAATGCATCTCCGTAACGGAGATGCATTTTTGTTTTATTAAAGATTGTAATACTTATCAAATTCTGCGGGATGGGGAATTGCCGAAAGCTGACGGCATTCTTCACGCTTTGTTTTGATGAAGTTTGCAATGAGTTCTGCGGGGAATACTCCGCCTTCGGTAAGGAAAGCGTTATCTGCTTCAAGAGCATCAAGTGCATCTTCAAGGCAAACGGGAAGCTGCTGAAGCTTTGCCTTTTCTTCTTCGGGAAGATGATAAAGGTTCACATCATAGGGACCCCAACCGTTTGCATGGGGATCAATCTTGTTCTTAACGCCGTCAAGACCTGCCATAAGAATAGCTGCATAGCAGAAATAGGGGTTGCAGGTTGCATCGGGGTTACGAAGCTCAAATCTTCTCTTGTCGGGGCTCTTTGCATAAGCAGGAATACGGATAACCGCACTTCTGTTTGATGTTGCATAACCAACGGTAACGGGTGCTTCATAGCCGGGAACAAGTCTCTTGAATGAGTTTGTGCTGGGGTTTGTGATAGCACAGAGAGCACCGATATGCTTGAGAAGACCGCCCATGAAATAATGAGCTGTTTCGCTCAGATGTGAATAACCGTTATCATCGGAGAAAACGGGTTCGCCATCCTTGAAAAGAAGCATATGAACGTGCATACCGCTGCCTGCTTCGCCGTAAATGGGTTTGGGCATGAATGTTGCGGTTTTGCCGTACTTAAGTGCTGTGTTATGGATGATATATTTAATCATCATTGAAGCGTCAGCCATGTGAACAACTTCGCCGAGCTGGGGCTCGATTTCATACTGACCTGAAGCAGCAACTTCGGGATGATGATAGTTGATATCGATGCCCGCATCCTTCATATGAAGGCACATTTCGCTGCGGCATTCATAAGAAGTATCAAAAGGCTTTGCAATGTGATAGTTCTTCTGCTTTGCAACAACAACGCCGAGACCGTCGTTATCGGAGTTCCAATATGACTGGCTTGCATCAACGGAAGCGCTGATGCGCTTGCCTTCAACATTCCATCTTACATCGTCGAAAAGATAGAATTCAAACTCGGGAAGAATCTTCATTTCATCAGCAATACCGCTGTCTTTCATGTATTCAACAGCT
>JAZRJH010000189.1:0-5127 GCA_045645685.1 Acutalibacteraceae bacterium | reverse complement strand
ATCGTTCTCAAGGCAGCTTCAATGACTCCCATGACCTGCATGAGACTTGCTGAACTCTGGCAGGAAGCAGGTCTTCCCGACGGCGTTATCAATATTGTTACCTGCTCCAGAAACGAAGCTGAAATCTTCATGGACCACCCCGATGTCAAGGGTATCACATTCGTTGGTTCAACAAGCGTTGGTCTTCACATTTATTCAAGAGCTGCTGCAAACGGCAAGAGAGTTCAGGCTCTCTGCGAAGCAAAGAACCACGCTCTTGTTCTTGAAGATGCCGCACTTGAAAGAAGTGCAAGAGGTATCATTAACTCATGATTCGGCTGTGCAGGCGAACGCTGCATGGCTCTCCCCGTTATCGTTGCTCAGGAAAGCATTGCCGATGAACTTGTGGGATATCTTGTTAAGTTCGCAAAGGAACTCAAGCTTGGTCCTGCATATGACAAGGAATCAACTCTCGGCCCCGTTGTTACCGAAGCTCACAGACAGTCAATTCTCAAATGGATTGAAAAGGGCATCGAAGAAGGAGCAGAACTTGTTCTTGACGGCAGAAATCCCGTTGTTCCCGGCTATGAAAACGGCTTCTATGTTGGCCCCACAATCTTCGACCATGTAACAGAAGATATGACAGTAGGTCAGAGAGAAATCTTCGGACCCGTTCTCTGCATCAAGAGAGTCAAGGATTTTGAAGAAGGTCTTGCAGTTATGAATGCAAATCCCTTTGCAAACGGCTCGGTTATCTTCACTCAGAGCGGTTACTATGCAAGAGAATTTGCAAAGAGAACAGACGGGGGAATGGTCGGCGTTAATGTCGGTATTCCCGTACCTGTCGGTGTGTTCCCCTTCACAGGTCACAAGCAGTCATTCTTCGGCGATCTCCATTGTCTCGGCAAGGACGGCTTCCGTTTCTACACAGAAACAAAGGCTGTTACAACCCGTTGGTTTGACGAAGAAGAAATGAAGGCACAGACTGTTGACACTTGGGACGGTTCAGTCGGCGGCGACCTTAAATAATAAACAGTAAAAAAATTAACCCCGTACTCAATAACGAGTACGGGGTTTTGTTATATTTTAATTAGAAGTCAACCTTAAGGTCATAGTAGCAGCACTTGAAGAGCTTTTCCATTTCTTCCTGAGTGGGAATACGGGCATTGGAGCCTGTGCAAGCGTCGCCGATAGCGTTCTTTGCAATTTCGGGAAGTCTCTCAAGGAATACTTCTTCGGGAACAAAGCCCTGCTCGCAAGGATAGCTGTCTGCGCCGTAGTTCTTAATGCACTGAGGAATGTTGAGCTTGTCGTTCATACCGCGGAGATATGCGATAAGAAGCTGAACCTTCTCTTCAACAGTTTCGCCGCCGAGGTTCATTCTGTCTGCAATCTTTGCGTAACGCTTTGCAGCTGATTCAACCTTTGCATTGAATTCGATAACCTTGGGAAGATACATTGCATTTGCAGCACCGTGGATGATATGTGCGCCGTTGCCGTAGTCAGCAAAAGCTGCACCTGTCTTATGAGCCATTGAGTGAACAATGCCGAGAAGAGCATTTGAGAATGCCATACCTGCAAGGCACTGTGCATTGTGCATCTTTTCACGGCAATCATTATCGCCGTTGTATGAATCAACAAGGTTCTCCTGAATCATTTCGATTGCATGAAGAGCAAGGGGATCTGTGTAGTCGCAGTTTGCAGTTGAAACATAAGCCTCAACAGCATGAGTCATAGCGTCCATACCTGTGTGAGCAACAAGTTTCTTGGGCATGGTTTCAGCAACCTCTGAATCAACGTTAGCGATATCGGGTGTGATTTCAAAGTCTGCAAGAGGATATTTGATACCCTTTTCGTAGTCTGTAATAACAGAGAAAGCTGTAACTTCTGTTGCTGTGCCTGATGTTGAGGGAATAGCAATGAAGCGTGCCTTCTGACGGAGTTCGGGAATACCGAATACCACGCACATTTCTTCGAAAGTGATTTCGGGATATTCATACTTAATCCACATTGCCTTTGCTGCGTCGATGGGTGAACCGCCGCCAACTGCAACAATCCAATCGGGT
Source organism: Acutalibacteraceae bacterium (assembly GCA_045645685.1). Lineage (GTDB taxonomy): Bacteria > Bacillota > Clostridia > Oscillospirales > Acutalibacteraceae > CAG-177. The sequence goes on along the minus strand of JAZRJH010000189.1, from coordinate 3,082 downwards.
TCGATACCTTCGAAAAGCTTGACTTCGAGGCCTGCTTCTTCAAGATAAGCAACAATCTTATCAAGGAAGCCGAACTTCTTCATTGAGCCGCCGCCTACGCAAACGATAGCCTTTTTGCCTTTGATTGTTTTAAGAACTTCAAGTGAGCCCTTACCGTGGTAAAGGTCTCTGGGGAGAGTAAATCTTGCCATTGGAATCATCCTCCTGATTTTTAATACGATAGTATTATATCATATCTTTTCGATACGTACAATATAAATATTTTTTACCGATAAAAAAGGAGAGCCGTTAGCTCTCCTTAAATTATCAGATTAATGAAAACAAAGTCAGAAGCATGACAATGGGATAAATATTGATTGAATACCAGGGGATTTCAAAAATCTCATCATCAACTTCGTATGAAACAATCATAATCCTTGAAGAAAATGTTTCGCCTGACGATGAACCGACAAAATCGATGAGAATAAGATTATCATCAAGGAAATAATACTTATACTCTGTTCCGTTTGCATCGGTGAATTCTTCAATATAGTATGTTTTGTCACCTTCGGTATGCTCATATGATTCCAAAAACTCCAGGCTGAATTCGGCAGGCACTTCAACATTGAAAAGTCCGAGCAGAGTTTCTGCCATTCCGGGAAATTTTACATGAAAAAGAGAGACATCGGGGTTTATAAGAATAAGATCCTTACCGTCGGATATAAGTCTGAGTGTGCTTCCGTTGATTTCAATTTCAGCCGCTTCTTTGCCATCCTTCAGAGAGCTTCTGACAGTTGAAGAAGATGCTCCGCCGATGGTGGTTGTCTGGTCTATTACCATACCCGTTACGGCATGAGCTTCGTTATACCATTTTTCTGCTTTGGTGGGTTCAGCTTCTGTTGCGGAAGCACTTACGCAGAAAAACAGAACGCTGAATACAAGCGCAAACAAAATTGAAATAAGATGTTTTTTCATGTTATTCCTCCTTTTTATGCATATCCCGATTTGGGATATTTATATTATACCATAACGGTATAATATTGTCAAGAAAATTTGCGAGGTTTGATATGAGGCTTAAAGAATTGAGAATAAGCAGAGGCATTTCCCAGCTAAAACTTGCACTTGACCTTAACATGAATCAGAACAGCATAAGCCGCTATGAAACAGGTGTGAGGCAGGCTGACTATGAAACGCTGATTGCCTTTGCGGATTATTTTAATGTTTCTGTTGATTATCTTCTTGAACGAACGGATAATCCGACATTTCTTTCAAAATAATCAAGGCAGAATTCTGTTTGTTGTTATATATTCAACACCCAGAGCGCAGAGAATATCCATTGCAGGAAGTCTGTCAACAGTCCATGCCGCGCAGTTTATTCCCCTGCCTTTTACATCGTCAATCTTAAAGAGATTGGCGATTTTTTTATGGTTAAAAGCAATGGCGGTGTTATTTTCTTCTGCAAAAGCGATACTTTCATCGCTGATTTTTGAAACAAGATACCAGAGTTCAAAGTCCGGATCTGCACTTCGGAGCGCTGCAAGTCTTTCGCTGTTGAAATCGATGATAAGAGGCTTCGCCTTCAGATTTTTGCCATTTACAATTTCAATCAAGCCCGCCATATCATCAGGATTTCCGCCCTTAACCTCAATCATGGCGCGCATTGAATATTCCTCGCAGACAGCAAGCGCTTCTTCAAGGGTCGTGATTCTCAGGTCAGGATAATTCTCAATGCCGTTCCCTTTATCAATTTTAAGCTCTGTGATTTCAGCGAATGTGAAGTCGCTCACATTGCCCTCACCGTCGGTCATTCTGTCGACGGTATCATCATGCATAAGAATCCATACACCGTCTTTTGTTGGCGCTATATCAAACTCTGCGGCATAATATCCCGCTTTACCTGCTTCGACTATCGCAGGGGCGGTATTTTCAGGCGCAACATTTGAAAGACCTCTGTGCGCCGTGAGATTAACGGTTTTTTCAGTCATTGCCGAAACACTTAAACCGACGCTGATTGTGGGAACAATCTTTTCAACGGCAAAAAACAGCACGATTATTATAATCAACGGAATTATTTTTTTTATTGTCTTTTTCATAAATACCTCAAAGGAAAATTGCCCGTCAAATCGACGGGCAATGTTTTTATTTATTAAAATACTGGGGAAGGAATTCCTTGTGTGCTTCCTTAAGCTCGTTGAAGCACTTGACTGTCTTTTCATAGTCGCCTACAAGAGGATGAACAAGCAGACCCTTGATTGCATAATCATCGTTGCCTGTGATTGCTGCCTTAACTGCATACTTTTCGTATGTTTTTACAACTCTCATAAGACGTACGATATGGTCATTGATTTTTTCGGTTACGGGAACGGGTGTTGCACCGTCTGCAGCGATAACAGCTGCGATTTCAACGATATCGTCGTCAGCCATGAAAGGAAGTGTGCCGTTATTCTTGATGTTTACAACGTGAACATCCTTCTTGTCGTTTGCGATTGAATCGATAAGCGAAACAGCTGCAAGCGAATATTTGTGGCCGCCTCTCTTATCAAGAAGTGCAGGCTTTGTAACGATTTCTTCGTTCTGATACATTTCGAGAAGCTGTTCTTCAATTTCCATGCAGACTTCTGCTCTTGTTTTGTCATCTTCTCTCTGGTGAGCAAGCTTTGCTTCACGGCAGTAATAATACTGGAGATATGATGAGGGAAGACCCTGAACGGTCTTGAGGCAGTCGATCGAGAAGCCGTCATCCTTGATGTTAGCCATAACCTTGGGCGAGAAGCCGCTGTTGATAAGCTCGGGGAGGAGCTCTTTGCCGTCTTTCTTAACGGAAGTAATCCAGCTGAGGTGGTTAAGACCTACATATGTAATTTCGCTGTCAAGGCCTGTGATTTCCTTAACATCGTCAAGCATATCAATGGGAACGTTGCAAAGGCCGATGTTCTTAACGTTTGTGTTGTTGAGAATAAACTCGGTGATGATACCCGAGGGATTAGTGAAATTGATAAGCCATACATCGGGGCAGATAGCTTCGATTCTGTCACAGATATTTTTGATAACGGGAATTGTTCTCTGTGCCTTAAAGAAACCGCCGATACCTGTTGTTTCCTGA